>JAFMCP010000019.1 GCA_017857705.1 Candidatus Nanopelagicales bacterium | reverse complement strand
CGCTGACAAAAGATCCCATAGTTTTTTCAGAGTACTTACCACGCGCTGATGCCGTCCTCTTATTAGTTGGTGGCATGGATCAACTCCCAGCCGCTATTCCCACCTATCTTCGTGACTCCATGCCCTATATCCGCTCGGGATCCCTGAGACGGAAAGTGCGAAGGGCCTATCGCAATAGCGCACCATTTATAGTCTCGAAAACCGGTGGCTTGATGCGTCAACTTCCACAACAGGCAACCGATCGCTACTTGACTCGAATTGTTCAGGCGGTCCAGGCGATCTCAGGGGACATCCCGATTGTCGCTATGACTCCATCACCCTATGACAGCAAGTACTACCCCTCACAGAAATACCACGCAGCCGCACGGGCATCAGCCCTTACGTGGGCCGCATCCCATGGGATCCCCATGGTGGACATCGAAAAGTATGTTCTTAAGGGTTTAGCGAGTGGAAACGCAAATCCTGACGGGATGCATTGGTCATGGGACACCCATCAGACGGTGGGTAAAGCGTTGGCGAAAGTTCTGGAGCCTATTTAGCCATCACAAATCTATTTGGCCATAACAATGACCGTCAACTTGCCAACATTGCTTTTCTTTCCACCGGGTGAAGTCGTGACAACGGTGACGACCGCTTTACCGACAGACTTGGCTGTGATTTGCCAAGTGGTGGTGCCGGGAACACCGACCATGCCGGTTGCTTCAGGGGCAGCGTAAACGCCTTGAAACACCTTGACGGACTTCTTGTCCTTAGAAACTTTCGTGTCCCAGGTATAGCCGGTAGTGGCATTAGTTGACAGTGACAGTGCAATGGATTCACCCGGGATGAGGCGTACTTGCGCGGGTAATTGCGTGACAACGAGGGTGACGTCCTTATTCGTAGTGTTCTTGGGGCCCGTGGCGCTTGCGGGGGAAGAAAGCAGCCCACTGGCTATAAATACTGCTGAACTCACTGCGATGACGACTCTCAAGGAATTTCTCATGCTGCCAATGGTAACTCAGGGGAGGCATACATGAAGGCTTTCTGTCTCGGTAGTCTTGTCTGCGCACATGTTCCTGATAAAAGCTGACCAATGAAACTTGTAAAAGGATGGTTGAGACCCCGTGACTGACGTAGCACCTAGCTCGGATCCCCGTGATGCGCAGCGCTATGACTTTGCGGCAATTCAGCAGCGTTGGCTGCCAATATGGGATGAACTTGCGCCATTTGGTTCGGGGGATCCAACGGATACTCGCCCCAAGAAGTACGTATGCGACATGTTCCCTTACCCCTCGGGCGATTTGCACATGGGTCACGCCGAGGCCTATGCAATCGGCGACGTAATCGCCCGCTACTGGGTACTCAAAGGTTTTAACGTCATGCACCCCATTGGGTGGGATGCATTTGGTTTGCCCGCTGAAAATGCTGCAATCAAGAACAACCTGGATCCCGGCGAATGGACCTACGCCAATATCGAACAGCAAAAAGCTTCGATGCGAAATTACGCGTGTTCATTCGATTGGGATCGCGTGCTCTACACATGTGACCCGACCTACTATCGCTGGAATCAGTGGTTCTTTTTAGAGATGTTCAAACGGGGCTTGGCCTACCGTAAATACAGTGCCGTCAACTGGTGCACCCAATGCCAAACGGTGCTCGCTAACGAGCAGGTTGTTGCCGGCTTATGTGAGCGGTGCGATTCCCAGGTCACCAAGAAAAAACTGGCCCAGTGGTATCTGCGCATCACTGATTACGCAGATCGTCTCTTGGAAGACATGGATCAACTGGAAGGTAAGTGGCCAGAGAAAGTGCTGCTCATGCAGCGAAACTGGATTGGCCGTTCACAAGGCGCACACGTTCAATTCGTGATTGAAGGGCGCGAGGAACCCGTGAGCGTGTACACCACTCGCCCGGACACGCTTTTCGGCGCAACATTTTTTGTGGTAGCCGCTGACTCAGATCTTGCTGCCGAGCTGGCGTCGGGAACACCAGCGGAAGCTGAGTTCAATACATATTTAGATAAAGTGAAAGCTTCATCGGAAATGGATCGACTGGAATCTGGTCGCGAGAAAACTGGTGTTTTCCTAGAGCGCTACGCAATTAACCCGGTAAACGGTGAAAAAATCCCGGTCTACGCAGCGGACTACGTTCTCGCCGACTACGGCACCGGTGCCATCATGGCGGTACCAGCACATGACCAACGTGACCTTGACTTCGCGCGCACATTCGATTTGCCCGTGACAGTTGTTGTCGACAGTGATGAGGACCCGCGTGAAACGGGAATCGCGACGACAGATAACGGTGTATTGATTAATTCAGGTCCCCTTGACGGACTGACGAAAGCCGAAGCTATTCCACGCATGATTGAAGTGCTGCAAGAACGGGGCACAGGGGCGGCTACGACTAATTACCGACTTCGAGACTGGCTCATTTCCCGACAGCGTTATTGGGGAACACCGATCCCGATCGTTCATTGTGAGAAATGCGGTGAAGTCGCGGTCCCCGAGGACCAATTGCCCGTTGAACTCCCCAGCACTGAAGGTCTTGACCTAAGTCCCAAGGGTGTTTCACCCCTTGCAACCGCACATGATTGGGTCAACGTTGCCTGCCCAAATTGCGGTAAACCCGCATTGCGCGACACCGACACCATGGACACGTTCGTTGACTCGTCCTGGTACTTCCTGCGCTACGCCGATTCGCAAAACTCAGAGGCCGCATTTGATCCCAGAAAAGTGGCCGAGTGGCTACCGGTTGACCAGTACGTCGGCGGGGTAACCCA
Source organism: Candidatus Nanopelagicales bacterium (assembly GCA_017857705.1). Classification (GTDB taxonomy): domain Bacteria; phylum Actinomycetota; class Actinomycetes; order S36-B12; family S36-B12; genus UBA4592. The sequence goes on along the minus strand of JAFMCP010000019.1, from coordinate 24,328 downwards.
CGCAATCTTGCACCTGTTGTACGCGCGCTTCTGGGTCAAGGTTGCTCACGACATGGGTCTCGTTGATTTCGTAGAACCATTTACTCACTTACTTAATCAGGGAATGGTGCTCAAGGACGGCAGCGCAATGAGTAAGTCGCGCGGCAACTTGGTGCGTTTGACCGAGGAACTTGAAATCAATGGTGTTGATGCAATTCGACTCTCGATGGTTTTTGCTGGACCACCAGAAGACGACATTGATTGGGCTGAAGTCTCACCATCAGGTTCCAAGAAGTTCCTTGCACGCGCATGGCGCCTTGCAAGTGATGTTACGAGTGAAGTCGGCACTGACCCAACAAAAGGTGATGCGCAACTGCGCAAAGCAACCCATAAAGCAATCCGTGACGGTGAACTCAACGTTGAATCACTCCGGTTTAACGTTTTGGTGGCCCGCGTAATGGAACTTGTGAACGCTACCCGCAAAGCGATTGATACCGGTTGTGGGCCGGCAGACCCTGCCGTGCGCGAAGCCGTTGAAACCGTGGCGATCATGCTCTCCGTTGTTTGTCCGTATACGGCAGAAGACATGTGGATGCTGCTAGGACACGAACCCACGGTGGCCCGGGCCGCTTGGCCAACTGTTGATCCCACTTTGCTAGTCGAAGACTCGGTAACCTGCGTTGTTCAAATCGCCGGCAAAATCAAAGACAAACTCCAGGTCAGCCCCGATATTTCGCAAGCTGAACTAGAAGCGTTGGCGTTGGCTTCATCAGAAATTGTCGAGGCACTCAAAGACCAAGAGATTCGCATGGTGGTTGTCCGAGCTCCCAAACTCGTTAACATCGTTCTCAAATAGTCGGAAGCGCAGTCATGGGAGGGGTGGCGCTGGTTACAGACAACAGTTCTGGAATAACCGAGGATTTGGCTGCCCGATTAGGCATTCGCGTGGTGCCCGTTGACGTCATTGTTGACGGCGTTGTTTTACCTGAAGGTGATTCGATAGACATTGCTCAAGCTGTACGTGATGGAGTCAAGGTAACGACCTCACGGTCGACACCGGAAGCTTTTGCTAAAGCCTTTGAGTCATTAGCGAGCGATGGGTATGAACATGTGGTGGTAGTCACTTTGTCATCCAAGCTCTCGGGAACTTTCGACTCAGCTCTTGTGGCGGCCCGAACAAGCCCCATTGCGGTCAATGTGTGCGATTCACGCAGCATCGGATTGGGATTGGGATTTCCGGTCATAAATGCCGCGCGAGCCGCACAAACAGGAGCGAGTGTTGATCAAGTTCTCGAGATTGTGGAAAAGGGGATCACTTCCTCACAAGTATTTTTCTATGTCGACAGTTTGGAATACCTGAAGCGCGGAGGGCGCATCAGCGCGACCAGTGCGCTTTTAGGAACTGCGCTGTCGGTAAAACCAATCATGACGGTCGCTGACGGTGAAGTGATACTAAAAGAAAAAGTTCGCACCCAGGGAAAGGCTCTGGCTGAACTTGTTCGCCTTGCAGTGGATTGTGCGCGCGAATGTCAACCTTCACTTGTTGGACTCCAGTATTTTGGTGATCGAAGTTTGGTTGATCAGTGCGCAATCAAGGTTTTAGAAGAACTACCGGGTACCGAATTGCTTATCAGTGAAGTGAGTCCGGTAGTTGGTGTTCACGCCGGTCCAGGCCTGGTTGGGATCATTGTTTCGCGGTCAGCCTGATTTGTGCAGCTCTGCCTTTTGAGCTGCTGCGCGGGCTGGCGGCCAAGCTTTTGTGAATCTGCGACGCTCCGTGTGATTGTGTTGAATTTGGAGATCGAGTAGCCGGCCAAGTGCCAGTCCTTGTCGACCGCTCACATTGGGGGACTGGGCAAGTTCGCGTAAAAAAAGTTCTGCGACATGAGCGTCATGCAGATCACCGAGAATGTCGGTTACGGTTGCAAGTTTCCGGGCGTAATTACACATGGCCTTGCCGGAAATTGTCGCTGCTGCATCAGCCGTGTATCGGGCACGCTTTGCTTGAATCCGCACCATATGCCATTGGGTGTCAGGGGATGTGAGGGAAAGTGAGCGCACGCCTTTCTCCAGTTTCCCCCAAGTGCGCTGCGCCATTACGTTAAGTAATTTCTGTGCCGGTTGAGATGCAGCTTCGGTGACCGGTGGCTGCGCAATCGTCGTAATGAGATCTTCGATTAAGTCACGGTAGCGGGATCCGCGCAGTGCCAGAAGCGCATTGCACTCGACCGTTTCAAGTTGTTGCTGTAATTCCAATCGAATGACACTGGCGGCAGTCTCAGTATCGGTCTGGTCGGAGAGTTCAGCCGCTTGCCGAGTCAATCGGTCAAGGAGCACCTCTCGATCACGAACCGCACCTAATTCGTGGGCGATCCAAGACAGTTCCGTGCGTAATCGTCGTGTGTGTTCGACATCGACCAGCCCCTTAAATGAACTCAAGGTGCTGCGCAAGCGCCGAGCTGCGACCCGCATTTGATGAATTGAATCGGGGACTCCCCGCCGGACACCAACGTCAGCCAGCAATAGGTGGCGGGTGTGTTCGGCAATCACATATTTGATGAAGTCAATGGCTAGGCAGTCCGTTGAGAGTGGACCTAAATCTGGCACGTCTGGTGGTTCACCCGCGGCCGTTCCCAAGGCGGAAGCCAATTTGGATAAATTCATGGGAGTCGCCCCGGTATCTAGTATTCGATTGTGGATCTCGCGCAAAACGTTTCGGGAGTGCTTTGAGTCGTTGAGTATTTCCACTTCAATCTCGTGAAAGATGGCGATCTGACCTGTGTTCACTCCAACGATTACATGATCGTCGGCGACTTCAACGAGTGAATCGGCGTGCTTGTCGGCCAACATGTAGGTAGTGCGGGTTGTATTCACGTTGGCGAGGTATTCAACATGCCTATTTCGCAGCAGTGCCGCGACAATCGAAACAAATTCCGCTGGAACTTCGCCCGTAGCACCTTCGGCAAGTGGCAGGCGCAGTTCCTCGCGAGCCCCGTCTTGGTCATCGGTGACCGGAAGTTTCAGGTGCCAGCCGGCGTCTGTTCCGCCCTCGCGCCGGCGCAATGTGATGCCCCATCGAAGTAACGTGAGTTCAGAAGTATCGTAATAGGTGGCTCTTAATTGCGCGGTGTTTGTCCCAACCAGTGTGGTTCCGGGCAGGTCATCCAGATAGCCAGTGACATCAAAATCCCCGGCAACCCGCAATTTCACTTCAACTTCACGGTGAGTGTCGGAGGGCATAATTAACACTAACCACCTCACGCATGTTGTTGAGATCTATTGCTTGGTCAATAGCGATCAAATGGAATGCCAAGTAATCCACAGATTGAAAATCGGGTCTTCTCGTCACCTTTGAGTAACTCTATTTTTAGTTCATGTTGGGAACTCGAAAAACCACGAGCACAAAAGCCTCAGATCGACTCAAACTCGCACTGGAGGACTGGAAAATTGCACCACCTCCAAGCGAGTTCGCTGCTGCCCCAGCCAAGCGTCGAGGCACTCGAGGTCGAAATGGTGAACCTGCGTTAGTAGAGGAATCAGTGGGTATAAGAGAAGAGCCACGGTTTCGCGTGGGCACCTGGGATGGGCGCAGCATTCGACCATTGTTTGTGATCGTCGGCGCGATACTCGTTGTGGTTCTTGGCCTGTGGTTTATTGGTCGACCGGTCGAGGTAGCGCCGGTCGTTACAGGTGTTGGATCTGAACTTATTTTGGATTCGGAGGCTTCAGCGGCTGAAGTCACCGTCCATGTTGCTGGTTCGGTTAAAAATCCAGGGTTGTACAGGCTCTCTGGAGGTGCCCGAATAGCTGATGCAATTACGGCCGCCGGAGGCGTGAACAAAAAAAGTGCAGCGAATTCAGTGAACCTTGCGCGTGAGGTCGTTGATGGTGAACAGATATTTGTGGGTGAGAATTTATCTGGGGGTACTGGTAAAGGCATCAGTATCAATAGCGCCTCGGTAAATGAACTTGAAGACTTACCCGGTGTCGGCCCGGTTATCGCGGCGCGGATAGTGAGTTATCGCGAAGCAAACGGGCCTTTCACCTCAATTGATGCACTGGGTGAAGTTTCCGGAATCGGTGACTCAATCATGAGCAGTGTTCGCGATATCGCCACACTCTAGAGGCCCCGTTCCATGGATCTGCGGTTACTATTCCCGGCCGTAGGTTTGTGGCTTGGGGTCGCCACGACCTTCTTTCTCACCGGTAAAAACCCCGATCCGGTTGCCCGAAACTCTCATGCACAAATCGCTTTTGTGATCGTGCTTGCCGGATGCATAGGCCTGATGGCAATGGTTGCCTTTTTTAGATGGTGGCGCCCAACTGAATTAGACTCACAAGTATTCCGGGTTCGCTGGATTTTCTTTGTTTTCCTCTTCCTTGGTTGTGGTGTGACAGCTCTTCAGATCAGCGCTCAAACGAGTGAACCGTTATCCGGCTGGATCAACCAAAAATCGGTCGCTCAAATCAGCGGCGTGATCAGTACGCAAGCGCAAACTCGATCGACTCCAATTCTCGCGGTGTGGAAGTCCCCGGAAGTCCAAGTGGTCACTCTGGCAACCGACTCAATAACGGTTGGAGAGAGTGCTCATTACATTGCGGTACCAGTGACGGTCGAAGTGGAAGCCGAAGTTGTTGTCCCACCACCGGGCTCATCGGTTGTCATCGCCGGGATATTAGGGCGGTCTTTTCGGTACGGAAACTTTGCAGCAGGAGTGAGTTCTGTCAGCAGCATTGAAGTGATCAGCGCCCCCGGATTTATCGACTCACTAGCAGCTTCATTGCGCGAGGGTTTGACCCGTTCTCTCATTGGAGTTGATGAACGTGGAGGTTCACTCGTTGCCGGGTTAGCGATTGGTGACGAATCCGCACTGCCAGCGGAACTTCGGGATCAAATGCGCTTAAGTGGTCTTGCGCACTTAACGGCGGTTTCGGGTGGAAACGTTGCCATCGTTTTGGCCATGGTGATCTTGGTCAGCATGCTTCTGGGAGTAAAACTCATTGGTCGGGTTGTGCTTTCTCTCGGAGCTTTAGGCTTTTATGTGGTTTTGGTTCAACCCCAACCCAGTGTGGTACGCGCCGCAACCATGGGGGCGATTGTTGTGATTGCGTTTCTTGTTGGTGGCCGAACGGCTGGTCCGTCCATCCTGTCAACCGCAGTAATTATCCTGTTGATTTTTGATCCCAGTTTGGGAATCTCATGGGGATTTGTGCTCTCGGTGTCTGCCACGGGTGGAATCGTTGTCCTCACCCCGATCTTGATGGACTACGCGAAACGGACCCGAATTCTTGCAAGAACTCCACCGGTAATCCTTGTGGCCGCTCTTCTGACAATTTCAGCTCAAATCGCAACTCTGCCCGTACTAATTGCTATGGGAACACCGATCGGACTCGGATCGGTCCCAGCAAACGTTTTAGCGATGCCGATGGTTGTGTTTATAACCGTTGGGGGATTGCTGAGTTCAATGACCTCGTTGGTGAGCCCGGAACTTGCGCATGGATTGGCTCTTGTGAGTTCTTGGCCGGCAATGTGGATCGCAGGTCTCGCCGATTTTTTTTCAGCTTGGCCCGCATTAAGTGGGCTCGAGGTAATTGTGGCATTAATTTTTGTTGCGGGAATTGCGGCGCTCGCATGGTATTTCTCGCAGCCCTTATTAGTAATTGGTGCAGGCGCTGCCCTATTGCTTTTCCTGCTATTCCCGAGGATCCATTTCACTCCATGGAATAACTGGCCAGGTGAGTCGTGGTCACTGGCTATGTGTGATGTTGGGCAGGGCGATGGATTGGTTGTCCGGGATCGCGGTGGCAATGTCATAGTTTTTGATGTTGGTGCTGAAGATGCAGCTATTGACAACTGTCTCAAGGATTTGGGGGTCAATGAAATTTCGGCGATCGTGCTAACCCACTTCCACCGGGATCATGTTGGGGGAATTGCTGGAGCATTGAGGGGGAGAAATGTGCAACAAGTAATTGCCACTGGTTACCGCGAACCAAGTGAACAATTCCAATACGTTTTACGTGAGATCCCCCCTGAGATTCGGCAGTCGGAAGTGACCGCAGGTCAGGAATACTCGCTCGGGGAAATGACAATGAAAGTCCTTTGGCCGTCTCGATTCATCCAACAAGGATCTGTGCCAAATAACGCCAGTGTTGTTGTGTTAGTAACAATCCAAGGCCGCGGGATTCTGATCACGGGGGATATTGAGCGCGAAGCACAGGCGGAAATCATGCGTGAAGTGAAATCAGTCGACGTTGACGTGGTTAAGGTTCCCCACCACGGCTCAGCGAACCTAGACGAAGGTTTTGGCGCCTGGGTGAATGCAGAAATCGCTCTCATCAGCGTTGGCCAAGACAATGAATACGGGCACCCGTCGCCAGAGGCACTACGAGCATGGGGTGGTGGCGAGATTTTCCGGACTGACCAAGACGGTTCGGTGTCACTTTCACTGTCTCCTGAGGGAGTCTGGAGCGCTGTCACCCAAGGGTGAGGTGCTTGTGCAATGCTTGGGTGTGCCTAATCGGATCACTATCGCGGTCGGAAGTGAAACCGTTCTCGTGGATCGGGTCAAAGTCAACCTCACGGCTACCGTGACCAAAGAGGTCCCGGACATCACTCGAGTAGTTGTTGATCCCGCACACGATGAAGTTTCAGCAAATATCTTCCAAGCATGTGCACCGACACTGTTTGGGGAAGACGTCCTCGTTGTCATTGAAGGAATCGACAACCTCAATGACGACGGCGTTGATTCACTCAAGGCGGTCATGTTGGACCTCCCCGAAAACGTGTGGTTACTGCTCACCCATCCGGGTGGAGTCAAACGAAAGCCACTCATTGATGCTGCCGTCAAAGCTGGCGGTGAGAAAATTGACTGTAAAGAAATCAAGCGCGGACCAGAGACCACTGCTTTCCTCACCAAGGAAGTTACCCGGCGAAAACGCAAAATGACTCCCGATGCACTGAATCTCTTGGTGGAGTCATTTGGGCAAGACTTGTCAGCCCTGACGAATGCGATTGGGCAATTGTGTAGTGACGTGGAAGTTGATCCGATCGATGCAACCCATGTGCGGGCTTATTTTGAGGGGACAGCGCCCATCAGCGGCTATGCAATCTCTGATGCGCTCTGGGATAAAAAGACCGCTGAAGCGATCAAGTTGCTACGCCAAAGCACATTGGAATCAGACCCGGGTCGAGTCGGCGTGACCACGGTCACCGCTCTGGCAAGTGGACTACGGTCAATGATCTTGGTTGGGGGTTCTGCTCCAGGAGCCAGTGAGAATGATGTTGCCCGTGAGGCTGGCGTCCCACCATGGAAAGTAAAGACCCTTCGCAGACAGTGGTCGCGTTGGAGTGGAGATCAACGCAAATTAGCAGCTTTAGTTGTGGCACTTGCTGAAGCTGATCCGGCTATGAAAGGCGGAATTGCAGTTGGCACAGCGTTGGATTCCGAACAAAAGTTATATGAGCTAGAAAAACTTGTGACCCGCACTCATTAGTGCGGGTCACAAAAAGTTTGGTGTGAAGATTTACAGAGCGGCTGTTTGCTTCGAGATAGAACTCTTGCGGTTAGCGGCTTGATTTTGGTGAATGACACCCTTACGCACTGCAATGTCGAGCTCACGATTTGCGGCGCGAGCGGCAATTACTGTTGCGTCCTTGTCACCGGTTGCCAGTGTCTCGCGAAACTTGCGAACGGCAGAGCGAAGCGAAGACTTGACCGACTTATTGCGAAGGCGTGACTTCTCGTTGGTGAGAATACGCTTCTTCTGCGACTTAATATTTGCCATAGTGGTTCGATGCTCTCAGTTCTTGTCGTGGTGGTCTTGTTGTGGTGGTCTCGTTAGTACAGCCGTCAAAGAGTACCCCTAGGCTAGGGGTTGCTGGGCACCGACCCTGAACACTTAACTTTATGTGAGGAAAATACGTGAGTAGTCCGCGCCCAGGATCCACCGATCCAGCAGTGGTGCGCAATTTTTGCATTATTGCTCATATTGACCATGGAAAATCCACCTTGGCTGACCGGATGCTGCAGCACACGGGGCTGGTAGACGCCCGATCCATGAGGGCTCAATACCTAGATCGGATGGACATTGAGCGTGAGCGCGGGATCACGATCAAATCCCAGGCTGTTCGACTGCCATATGAAGCACCGGACGGTAAGGAATACATCCTCAACCTGATTGACACCCCAGGTCACGTGGACTTCACCTATGAAGTCTCACGGTCTTTGGCTGCCTGTGAAGGCGCAGTCCTTCTCGTTGACGCCGCCCAGGGGATTGAAGCCCAGACCCTGGCGAACCTCTATTTGGCCATGGAAAACGATATGGAGATCATTCCTGTTCTGAATAAGATTGACCTACCGGCAGCCCAGCCTGAGAAGTACGCGGCTGAACTTGCCCACATTATTGGTTGCGATCCTGCTGACGTTTTAATGGTTTCCGCCAAGACAGGCGTCGGGGTTTCCGAGCTCCTCGAGCGCATCATCGAGAAAGTCCCGGCACCCAAAGGCGACGCATCGGCGCCTGCGCGAGCTTTGATCTTTGACTCTGTCTATGACACCTATCGCGGCGTGGTCACCTACGTCCGAGTGGTCGACGGTCGAATTGGGACACGAGACAAGATTGAAATGATGTCACTGGGAACCACCCATGAACTCCTAGAGGTCGGAGTGATCTCACCCGAACCGATCCCATCAGAGGGACTCGGCGTTGGCGAAGTGGGGTACCTCATCACTGGAGTGAAGGACGTGCGCCAGTCACGAGTCGGTGACACCGTAACCACGGCCCTGCGGGGCGCTACCGAGTCATTGGGCGGTTACCGCGATCCGCTTCCCATGGTCTTCTCCGGACTGTATCCACTTGACGGCTCGGATTACCCCGAATTGCGTGACGCCCTCGACAAACTAAAACTCAATGACGCGGCATTGACCTATGAACCTGAAACCTCACTCGCCCTTGGTTTTGGTTTTCGCTGCGGATTCCTTGGATTGCTTCACTTGGAAATTGTGCGCGAGCGGCTTGAGCGTGAATTCAATCTTGAGTTGATCTCTACCGCGCCCAATGTTGTTTACCGGGTGATCACCGATGCAGGTAAAGAAATTACTGTTACCAATCCGAGTGAATTCCCCGAAACCAAGCTTTCGCAGATCTTCGAACCCGTTGTTCGCGCGACAGTACTTTTGCCAAGTGAATTTGTTGGCGCGGTCATGGAACTGTGTCAGCAGCGCCGAGGTGTGCTGCTTGGCATGGACTATCTCTCTGAGGACCGGGTTGAACTGCGTTACACGCTCCCACTGGCCGAAATCGTTTTTGACTTTTTTGATCAGTTGAAATCACGCACCCGCGGTTACGCATCCTTGGATTACGAACCAACAGGTGAGCAAGAAGCGGATCTTGTGAAGGTCGACATCCTGTTACACGGGGAAGCGGTTGATGCATTTAGTGCAGTCGTGCACCGGGACAAATCGCAGGCCTACGGTGTTCTTATCGTGCAAAAACTTAAGGAACTTATTCCCCGCCAGCAATACGAGGTGCCAATCCAAGCCGCAATCGGTGCTCGGATCATTACTCGCGAAACTGTCCGGGCTGTTCGCAAGGACGTATTGGCAAAGTGTTACGGCGGAGACATCTCCCGTAAACGCAAGCTTCTTGAGAAGCAAAAAGAAGGCAAGAAGCGAATGAAGATGGTGGGAAGCGTTGAAGTCCCCCAGGAAGCCTTTATCGCGGTCCTGTCAACGTCTGAATCATCATCCAAGAAATGACCAACCAGAACCACACGCCGTTTTCGCTTTACATTCACATTCCATTTTGCGCAAGTATCTGTGGTTACTGCGATTTCAACACGTACACCGCACAACAATTGGGTGGCGGCATCTCCCAGGATAGTTTCCACGAACTGTTGATTCGTGAGCTTGAAATTGCTTCACGCACACTTGAGGCACCTGCCGTCTCGACGGTATTTATTGGTGGTGGAACACCAACGTTGATCGGTTCTGATTCTTTGACGCAGATTTTGCGGGGCATCGAAAAATATTTCCCGATGAATCCAGATGTTGAAATCACAACCGAAGCGAATCCTGATTCAGTCAACGCGCAGATGCTCACAGAGCTGCGCCAGGGCGGGTTTAATCGCATTTCATTTGGCATGCAGAGTGTTGCCCCCGCAGTGCTTGCGACCCTTCAACGCACTCACACCGCGGGCGCGAGCGCTCAGGCAGCCACGTGGGCGCGTGAAGCCGGCTTTGAGCATGTGAATCTGGATTTGATTTATGGGACTCCCGGTGAAACTGACTCAGACGTGCGTGATTCGGTGAACGTGTGTATTGATGCAGGAGCGGATCACGTTGCCGCGTATTCGCTGATTGTTGAACCAGGAACCGCAATGGCTCGCGCGGTCAATTCAGGGGTGTTACCACCGCCCGATGATGACGCGTGTGCCGATCGCCACAACATAATTGACACGATGCTGCAGCGTGCTGGTTTCAATTGGTACGAGGTGTCCAATTGGGCCAAACCCGGTGGTCAAAGTGCACACAATCAGGTGTATTGGTCGAGTGCCAACTGGTGGGGGGTCGGCCCGGGAGCCCACAGTCATGTCAATGGGCGGCGTTGGGTCAACCACAAACACCCAGCAACCTACGCCAAGGCCATGGAAAACATAGCCATGGAAAACATAGCCATGGAAAACATAGCCATGGAAAAGGGTGAGGCACTGCACTCGGATACGGAGGAACTGACTCCCGAGCAGATTCACGTGGAAAAAGTGATGTTGGCCTTGCGCACCCGGGCTGGGTTGCCGGTTGGAGAACTTGACAACCAAGAACTTTCACGCGCAAAGGAGTTTGCCCGCCAGGGGGTAATTGACCCGGTTGAGTTCGCAAGTGGAGTGGTGCGGGTCACAGATTCGGAGCGTTTGCTAGCCGATCGAGTGATTCGGGAACTCCTGGGCTGACGGATCCACGGATCGGGCGTAGACTGGCACTCTTAATGCCAGAGTGCTAATTCCCACACTGCTTTTCAGGGGAGTGAGCAGCGCTGACTCGGTGCACTGGTGAATTGGCAATCTATTGGAGGTGCACATGCTCGAGGAACGCAGGCTCGCTGTGCTCCAAGCGATTGTCTCCGATTATGTGGCGACCCATGAACCCGTTGGTTCCAAGGCGCTAGTTGATCGCCACCAACTCGGGGTTTCCCCGGCCACCATCCGGAATGACATGGCAGCGCTCGAAGAAGAGGGTTACATCACGGCTCCGCACACCTCGGCGGGTCGAATTCCCACGGATCTTGGTTACCGCATGTTTGTTGACCAGATTGCCCAAATTAAGCCGTTAAGTGTGGCTGAGCGCAAAGGAATTGATCTATTCCTCTCCGACGCGGTCGACCTTGACGACATCATGACGCGCACAGTTCGGCTCCTTGCTCAACTGACCAAGCAGGTCGCCGTGGTGCAGTACCCATCGCTTTCACGCAGTCAAGTGAGACGTATCGAACTCATCCCGCTAAATGAGCATCGACTCATGATCATTTTGATAGTGGACAGTGGTCGGGTTGAGCAACGTATTGTCGAATGCTCGGTCTCAATCGATGAAAGGCTATTGGCTGATCTTCGAGAACGGCTCTCGACCGCAATTTCTGACCAACCATTTTCATCAGTTCCTCAACGAGTCGAGGATCTTGAGCAGACCTTTACTGCTGAGAGTCGTCCTCTAGTGCGCGCAGTTATAGCCGCGATTTTGGAGACGGTGACCGCGAAACTTGATGAGCGAGTGGTGTTGGGCGGTGCATCTAATTTGGCCCGTTACAACGAAGATTTTCCGATGACCATTCAGCCAGTTCTTGAAGCACTCGAGGAGCAAGTGGTGTTGTTACGCCTATTGGGTGAGGTCGGCACCGAAACCAAACTCTCCGTGCGCATCGGTCACGAAAACGAAGTCGAAGGACTGAGTTCAACTTCTATCGTGAGTTCGCATTATGCGAAGGAAAGTAAGCCAGTGGCATCCCTTGGCGTAATAGGACCGACGAACATGGATTACGCCAACTCAATGAGCACAGTACAAGCAGTAGCCCAATATATGAGCCGATTCCTTTCCGACAACGAACTTAAGTGAGTTAAATGAGTAACGCAGCAACTGATTACTACGAACTCCTCGACGTGAGCCGAACGGCCACTCCCGAGGAGATTAAGAAGGCTTACCGTCGACTGGCGCGCGAGCTTCACCCAGATGTGAATCCCGACTTGGAGCATCAGGAAAAATTCAAAATGGTCACAGCTGCCTACGAAGTTCTCAGCGATCCTGAAAAGCGACAAATGTATGACCTGGGTGGGGATCCGTTAAGTAACCGTGGTGGCGGAGGCTTCTCTGGAGGGTTCGATTTCAGCGACGTCATGGGTGCATTCTTTGGTGGGCGCGGCCAAAGCAGAGGACCTCGTGGTCGTGCTCGTCGAGGTCAGGATGCGCTCATCAGTATCACCATTGATTTACCCGCAGCCGTTTTCGGCGAAGAAAAAGAAATCGCCGTGGATACCGCCATCGCATGTGAGAAGTGCACTGGGTCAGGATTGGCTGCCGGGACCGAACCCGTGACTTGCATTATGTGCAAAGGCCACGGGGAGCTGCAATCCGTTCAACAAAGTTTCTTGGGCCAGGTCATGACATCACGTCCCTGCCCAGCCTGCCAAGGTTACGGAACCACGATTCCGCATCCCTGTATCGAGTGCTCCGGACAAGGACGGGTTCGTCATCGTCGAAATCTCACTATTGCTATACCGGCCGGCGTTGACACCGGAACACGGATTCAACTGCAGAGTCAAGGAGAGGCCGGCCCCAATGGTGGGCCAGCAGGTGACCTATATATCGAAATTGTTGTTCGCGGGCACGAACTCTTTGAACGTCAGGGTGACCAACTGCATTGTGTGATCACTATCCCGATGACTTCGGCGGCATTGGGCACCTCGATAAACATCGAAACTTTGGACGGACCCGAAGAGATCGCGGTAGCTGCAGGCACGCAGTCCGGTGCGGTTGTTACCGTAAAAAATAGAGGGGCATCCCGTCTTCGCAGTAACACGCGTGGAGACCTATTCGTGCACGTTAATGTGGAAACCCCACGCAAGCTCACCCCCGATCAGCAGGAACTGCTCAAGCAACTTGCGCAACTGCGTGATGAAAAACCCAATGAAATTGTGACCCGTTCGGACTCCACGGGAGTCTTTTCGCGGCTCAAAGAGGCGTTCACTAACAAGTGAGTGCTTCCGTCTTCCTTGTTGAACCCGACCTCCTCCGCGATTCGGGCATTGGGTCATTTATTGCTTTACCTAAACCCGTCGAACACCACATTCGGGTTATGCGAATTGCTTTCGATGAATTGTGCGAACTCGTTGATGGACGCGGGAAACGAGTGAGCGGAACGGTCAATCTTGAGGGGTTCTTCGAGGTCAGAAATGTGCAGGTGGATCCGTTGCCAGCCTTGCGAATAGATGTCGCTCAGGCACTCATTAAGGGTGAACGCCTAGAAAACTCTCTGGACATGTTGACCCAAGTTGGTGTCATCGGTCTTATCCCATGGATCGCGGATCACAGCGTGGTCAAATGGAATAGTGAGAAGTCGGCAAAGCAATTAGTCAAATGGAAAAACGTGACAACTGCTGCAACCGAGCAATCCCGCAGATCTTGGACGCCGGTTATTCATGAACCAATTACATCCAATGCACTGGCGAAAAAACTATCCGACTACGACCATGTCGTGGTGTTGGAAGAATCAGGAAAAAGCCATGCACATGGCATTGATTCAGGTTCCGTGCTGCTTATTGTTGGACCGGAAGGTGGAGTGAGTGCTCACGAGCGTGAACTCTTTGCCAATGGCATTTCTTTGAGATTGGGGACCAATGTTTTTCGCTCGGAAACGGCGGGAGTGGTAGGCGTGTCCTACCTTTTTTCCAAGTCTGGGGAGTGGGATAGCGAAAGCGGAGGCACCGTGCAAGGATTAACCAATGCCTGACTGCATCTTCTGCTCGATCGTCTCGGGGGATATCCCCGCCAATATCGTGCTGCGCACTCCGGAGGTAGTTGCTTTCACAGATCTCAATCCACAGGCGCCCAGCCATATTTTGGTAATTCCGACCGAGCACCATGAAAATGCTGCGGCATTGGCCAAGGACAACCCGGTACAAGCAGCCGCTGTCTTAGTTGCAACCCAGATGGTGGCGGCGGAGGCGGGTTTGACCGATTACCGAACCGTTTTTAATACTGGAGCGCAAGCTGGCCAAAGTGTCTTTCACGCGCACGCACATGTCCTCGGTGGCCGTAACTTAGGGTGGCCACCCGGATGACCAGAACAGTAGTTGAAGTACCTGCTTCCCAACCCATGGTTGCATTGCTGGGTGCATCTGATGAATACCTTCGATTAATTGAAGGCGCTTTCCCTGACGTAGACATTTTGGTGCGCGGCAATCAAATCACCCTGGAGGGTGAAGATAAGTCAGTAGACACCATTGACACGTTGGTAAGTGAAATGCTGGCCATGATTCGCACCGGCCAAAGTCTCAACGCGGACTCGGTTCATCGTTCGATTTCACTGATGAAGTCGGGAACACGGCCGAGTGAGTTGATGACCGCCAATATTCTGAGTAGTCGTGGAAAGACAATCAGACCCAAGACGTTGAACCAAAAAAACTATGTCGAGGCGATTGACAACAATACGGTGGTTTTCGGAATTGGTCCTGCAGGAACAGGAAAAACCTATCTTGCTGTAGCAAAAGCTGTTCAGGCATTGCAGGCAAAGCAGGTGACCAGAATTGTGTTAACCCGACCCGCTGTTGAAGCCGGCGAGAAACTTGGGTTCCTTCCGGGAACGTTGTCGGAAAAAATAGATCCTTATTTGCGTCCTCTCTATGACGCTTTGCACGACATGATCGATCCAGATTCAATCCCACGACTGATCACGAGTGGAACAATTGAAGTTGCACCGCTTGCCTATATGCGGGGACGAACGCTAAATGACGCTTTCATCATTCTGGACGAAGCACAAAATACGTCGGCCGCTCAGATGAAAATGTTCCTCACTCGATTGGGATTTGGTTCAACTATGGTGGTTACAGGTGACGTCACCCAAGTTGACCTACCTTCAGGCACAACGAGTGGGTTAAGAGTCGTCTCCGAGATTCTTGAAAATGTTGACGACGTCGCATTCTGCCGACTCACCACCAATGACGTTGTCCGTCACCGTCTTGTTGGAGAGATAGTTGCCGCTTACGAGCGCTACGACGAGGTAAAAGTGAGAAATTCCCCGGGAGTTCGATCAATTCCGTGAGCGCAGATTCTTGACCAACAGATTTATTGAGATCGACAATGAAACTGGCGCAGTGATTGATTTGGCTGCCATCGTTGACCTTTCGATACATCACTTGGCGTTTCTTCGCATTCATCCTGACGCTCGAATGAGCGTCACTTTTATTGATGCTGAGCGAATGACCACGTTGCATGAAGACTGGATGCAGGAGCCGGGGGCTACCGACGTGCTCTCATTCCCCATCGACGAAATCACCCTGCCGGCAGAGGGGCTTGTGAGCGAGAGTGGGTTTCTCGGGGACATTGTCATTTGTCCGGAATTCTTGCCGCCTCAAATGATCGAATCTGGACGTTCATTGCAGGAGGAGTGTGAATACCTTGTAACTCACGGTATTTTACATCTACTCGGTCTAGACCACCAAGAGGAAGAGGCGCACAAGTTCATGTTTACGCTGACCGACACGTTACTAGATGATTGGCACAGCCGGTGATCATAGTTCTTTCTGTATCAATCGTCCTGCTCGTCGTGGCAGGGTTATTAATCAGTTCTGAAACCGCGATTAGTCGCATATCACGTTCGCGAATTGAGGACTTGGACCATAGCAAGGCCACTGTCCGGCTACTAAGTGTCATTGACGACCGTCCGCGATACGTCAACGTTTTATTATTTGTGTCAACAATTGCAAGTATCACAGCCTTCGTTCTTGTGAGTTTCCACGGAGTGAACTTTTTAGTTGATCAAGTGAGTTTGCCTTCAGTGGCAGCTTTCGCAATTGTTGCTGCAATATTGATTTTGATTTCTTACATTGGCTTGGGTGTCGCCCCTCGCACTCTAGGCAGAATTCACTCTGAAAAAATTGCATTGGCCAGCGCAGGACCAGCAAAATTCTTCGCTGCCATTCTTGGACCAATCGCGACTCTACTGATCCACCTGGGTAACGCTCTCACGCCGGGAAAAGGATTCCGTCAAGGCCCATTTGACTCGCAAGCCGAGCTACGTGATCTGGTCGACATGGCATCGAGTGATTCTTTAATCGAAGACGACGAACGTGCAATGATTCACTCCGTTTTTGAACTCAGTGACACATTTGCGCGTGAAGTCATGGTACCTCGCACCGAAATGGTTTTCATTGAACGCGACAAGTCGCTTCGTCAGGCACTATCGCTCGGTCTGCGTTCCTGGTTCTCTCGGATCCCTGTAATTGGTGAGAATGCGGACGACATTGTTGGCGTAATTTATTTGAAGGACATCGTTAAGAGAGTTTTTGAATACCGCGATGCCGAACACGCTGAAAAAGTTGAAGACCTCATGCGGCCTCCTTACTTTGTCCCGGATAGCAAGCAGGCCGACGACCTGTTAAGAGATATGCAAGCGGCCCGAGTTCACATGGCAATTGTCGTCGATGAATACGGTGGCACCGCTGGCATCGTCACAATTGAAGACATCCTCGAGGAAATCGTGGGTGAGATCGCTGATGAATACGACACCGCTGCCCCAGAAGTCGAAGTTTTGGAAGAGGGCGGATTCCGAGTGATGGCCCGAATGAACATTGATGACCTAGCGGAACTGATTGATATTGATATTGACTCAGAAGAAGAAGGAGTCGACTCCGTTCTAGGACTCATGGCGAAAAGGCTCGGCCGGGTTCCTATCGCGGAATCACACATTACGGTTCAAGGTTGGGAGTTAGTCGCAGAGGTAGGTACAAACCGCAGAAACCGAATCGGCTTTGTTCGGGTGATCCCCACAGAACTTGATGAAGAACAACGCGCAAACGAGACAGACCTGGTACGTGACGCCGACTAGTTCGCGCGCCGGAGTCCTTTCGGTATTGGGAGCCGCTGTTCTCTTCGGCACCTCTGGTACAGCAAGTCAACTGTTAATCACTGACGCAAGTTCAGCTTCGATTGCTGCGTGGAGACTAATTCTCGGTGCCATCGGGTTAGTGGTTCTGACTCGCGGATTTGCATTTTTGCACCTTTACCGAACATCACTCATTTGGCTCATGGGGCTTGGAGTAGCTGCGTTCCAGTTCTTTTTCTTTCTGAGCGTCTCGCTTGCAGGAGTTGCGGTGGGAACGTTGATCACAGTCTCGGCAGCCCCTTGGTGCACTGGGCTGCTTGGCTGGGCGTGGAATGGAGTCCGACCCAGTAGAGCATGGTGGTTCGCTACGGCGTTAGGTGTAATTGGTCTGGTCTTGCTCGTTGGGCGGCCGACTGAAGGCGACATCGAATTTGGCGGTATCGCAGCCGGATTTACCGCTGCCGCAAGTTATGCGGTTTTCACCAATATTGGCACACGACTCACGACAGAAGGGGCTTCCTCGACATCAGTACTGGCTGCTTCGTTTATGTTGAGCGCCCTCATGCTGCTGCCGTTTGCACTCACATCGGGTTCCTGGATTTTGACAAGTGAGGGAATTACGGCAGCTCTCTGGCTCGGCTTCGTGGGAACCACCGTGGCTTACTGGTTGTTCGGAAGGGGAATGCGTGTCCTTAACGCGGGAACTATCGGGACACTGAATTTGGCTGAACCACTCGTTGCCACTATCTTGGCGATAGTCATTTTGGGTGAGGCGATATCAGCAATTGGCGTTGTGGGATGTGTCCTGATCCTTCTTGCGCTAGTCCTGCTCTCGAGATCGGTCACACACCAGGCACCACACACCAAGAGATCGGAAGTAGTCACGCGATGACGAGTACAGATTTCAAGAGTGGGTTTGCTGCAATTGTTGGACGACCAAATGCAGGTAAATCCACACTGCTCAATGCCGCCATGGGAAGCAAGGTGGCCATAACTTCAGACCGTCCACAAACAACCCGACGCGTGATTCGGGCAATCATTACCAGGCCCGATGGCCAACTGATCCTGGTAGACACTCCGGGAATTCACCGTCCTCGAACCCTGCTCGGTCAAAGACTCAATGACGAGGTCAAGGACACCTACTCCACGGTCGACGCGGTGGCACTTTGCATTCCGGCAAATGAGGCGATCGGTCCTGGTGATCGATTCATCGCTACCTCAATCGCGGGATTGTCAAAAAGTATTAACTTTGCGCTTGTTACGAAAACAGATCTAGTTAATCCCGAACAACTCATGAAGCAACTACTGGCTGTTGCCAATTTGGGTGAGGAAGTTGGGTTGAATTGGAACTCGATTATTCCGGTGTCCGCTAAATCAAATGATCAGGTGGACGTGGTAATCAATGAGCTGATGGACGCAATGCCACCGGGCCCACAGTTTTTCCCAGGAGACACCGTGACCGATGAACCCGAGGAAATTTTCATTGCTGAACTGATTCGCGAAGCAGCACTCAAAGGTGTACAAGACGAGTTACCACATTCAATTGCTGTCACCATCGAAGACATGTCCTTGCGCGAGGATCGTCCTGAGAATTTCCCCCTCACAGATATCTACGCAAACCTGTTTGTTGAGCGCGATAGCCAAAAAGCGATTGTGATTGGCAAGGGTGGATCAAGGCTCAAGCGAGTGGGGACCGAGTCCCGGCTTGAAATTGAAAAATTTCTGGGTACGGCCGTCTTCCTCGACCTGCGCGTCAAAGTGGCTAAGGATTGGCAGCGGGATCCAAAACAGTTACGTCGCCTTGGGTTCTGATTCTGATTCTGATTCTGATTCATTTCGATCAAGAATAATTTCAACAGGCGTTCGCATTTTCCGAGTAACGGTTCGCTTTTCAACCTCAGGGTGAAGTTCATAGCGGTGCCCGTAGGCCTCAACAACTGCAGTCACGATTGCCACCAAAGGGATCCCGATTATTGCTCCGATAGGTCCAAAAAGCGCTGCACCGACAAAAACTGAACCAAGGGCAACGCCTGAATTGATGTCCATTGTTGCTGTCGAGATTCTTGGCGTAAAAACATAGTTTTCAAATTGTTGATAAACCGAAGCAAATATCACGATCCACAAAATATCTATCGGTTGCTCAAAGGCCGCAAACAACGCGGGGAGTGCAACACCGATGTAAGTCCCGATCGTGGGAATGAATTGACTAACCAATCCGGCAAAAATTCCCATTGGTAGCCAGTAAGGGATATCGATTAAGTAAAAGAATGCGACATGGGCGGCAGCTGAGAGTGACGCAAGAGCTAGTTTGGAGATTAGGAATCCGCCGGCTTTGCGTACCGAGATATCCCACACATTGATAAAGACTAATTGTCGATTGTGAGGGAGCCAAC
Organism: Candidatus Nanopelagicales bacterium; assembly: GCA_017857705.1. Taxonomy (GTDB): domain Bacteria; phylum Actinomycetota; class Actinomycetes; order S36-B12; family S36-B12; genus UBA4592. The sequence continues at coordinate 4,868 of JAFMCP010000019.1, read as the reverse complement.
CAGCAATAAATCGCTTGATTCGTGGGCTATCTGCTGCGAAGTAGAAACTAAAAACTAAAACGGTCAACAAACTGAAGGCAACACCAAGAACGCTAAACACGACCCCGAAGATCCCCCCAGCGAGAGACGAGGCGATTATGGTGATTTGTTCCGTTGTGAGGTTCAGGTTCGAGGTGATTTCAACGGGGTCGATATTTGCCTCGAATGTTGAATTGAGCCATCGCACTAAATCCAAAATTAAAGTTGGAATCGCAGCAATGAGTTCAGCGATCTGGGTTGCAAGCGCTCCTCCGAATAGGGCAATGAATCCAGCTATCAGGCCGATTCCAGTGACGGCAACAATCGTGGTTGCGAGACCTCGTCGCATTCCACGCTCTGCGAGTCCGGTGACGATTGGATCGATGGAAATGGCAAGTAGCCAGGCTAATAACAGGTTAAATAGGAATCCAGCGAGCAGGGCAAAGGACCAAGTTACTACCTGAAATATCAGGACACCGATCAGAATGAAGAGAATGGATCTTCGCAGGAACTTAGGCTCAAAGGCAATGAATGAAATATTGCGCTTGAGTTGTTCGGAATCATCCTTCCGATCTGTTTCCTGCTCAGACATGCCACTCCTGACTGGAAATATGACGCGGATATCCGGTGCGTAGCCGCCTAGAATGTAGTGTGCCAGTTTATCGTGACGAAGCAGTGGTGCTTCGCGCTCAAAAACTAGGCGAGTCTGATCGAATCGTGACTTTATTAACCCGCAGTCATGGTCGAGTCCGTGCCGTTGCCCGTGGGGTTCGAAAGACCTCGAGTCGAATTGGCGGTCGGTTGGAGCCATTTGCCCACGTTGACATTCAGTTATACACGGGCAAGTCGTTGGAGAGTGTCACACAGGTTGAAAGCATCGCTGCAATGGGCGGCCAGCTTTCATTGGATTATGTTGCGTGGACTTCGGGTACGGCAATGCTGGAAACAGCCGAACGACTCACGCCGCATGAAGGTGAACCGGCTGTTCCCCAATTTGCATTGCTCGTCTCTGGACTCCGTTCACTGACAGCCAAAGAGCATGATCCTCGACTGATCCTTGATAGCTATTTACTTCGATCACTCGCGGTTGCTGGCTGGTCCCCCTCATTTCATGACTGTGCCCAGTGCGGGAGTGGGGGACCGCACAGGGCTTTTGCAATTGCCGCGGGTGGAATTGTTTGTGATGTTTGTCGACCACCCGGTTCGGCTGCTCCTAAACCGGAAACAATCGAATTATTGGGAGCTTTGTTATCCGGTGAATGGGAGCGTGCAGAAACGAGTGAATCGCGTTCACGCACCGAAGCAAGTGGGCTGATTGCTGCTTTCCTGCAGTGGCACCTTGATCGAGGCCTGAAGTCCTTGCCATTGGTAGACCGTCAGACACTCGGAGGTAAAACTGTGGGAGAAATGGCGTGAAGAAGTCTTTTACATCGCCACCGGTTCATATAAGCGGTGCGAAGCCACCAAAATTGCCTAAAGGTGTGATTCCCTCACACATCGCGGTCGTTATGGACGGCAATGGTCGTTGGGCCCAGGAACGTGGATTACCGCGAACGGCAGGGCACGAAGCTGGTGAAGCCAGTCTCCTTGATTGTGTGCATGGTGCTCTTGAGCTGGGAGTGGGTTGGCTCTCTGCTTATGCGTTTTCTACTGAGAATTGGCGTAGATCACCGGAGGAAGTGCGGTTCCTCATGGGATTCAATCGAGATGTAATCCGTCGGCGCCGTGATGAACTAAATGACCTTGGAGTGCGAATCCGTTGGGCGGGTCGTCGACCCAAACTGTGGCGCAGCGTGATCAAGGAACTCGAAGAAGCAGAAGCATTGACCGCGAAAAACAACAAGTTAACTCTCACCATGTGCGTTAACTACGGTGGTAGAGCCGAAATCACCGATGCGGTCCAGGAAATTGCCGCCATGGTTGCAGCGGGCAAAATTAGCCCTGGAAAAATTACCGAGCGCACGATCGCCGCTCATCTTGATGAGAGTGATATGCCTGACGTGGATTTATTCGTGCGAAGTTCAGGTGAGCAGCGGATGAGCAATTTCCTGATCTGGCAGTCGGCTTATGCCGAATTTGTTTTCCTCGACACACTCTGGCCAGATTTTGATCGCAGACAATTGTGGGAAGCATGTGAGATCTATGCTTCCCGGAATCGCCGCTATGGCGGGGCCAGTTAACTGCAGTTGGGACAAAGCCCAAAGATTTCAAGTGTATGACTTACCTCAGTAAAACCGTGGGTCGCTGAAACGGACTCAGCCCAGCGCTCGACCGCTGGTCCTTCTACTTCAACCGTGAATCCGCATTTGCGACAGACCAAATGATGATGATGCTGCTCACTACACAGTCGATAAACCGATTCGCCGTCTTCGCGCAGAATTACGTCGACGTCTCCCGATGAACTAAGTGTCTGCAAAGTGCGGTAAACGGTTGCCAGACCAACGCTGTCGCCTCGCTCGCGCAAGTATTCATGTATCTCTTGGGTTGATCGAAAATCGTCTAATTCGGTTAAAGCTTCTGCAACGGCTGTGCGCTGCTTGGTTGTGCGAATTCCTACGGTTGCCATGTAAGAGACCTTAATGCGAATGATCGCCTAGGTGGTGCTCGGTGGGTAAATGGAGGTCCGTGGCTAGGTGCTCATGGAGTGCTCCCAGCCCGTAGGCATTGGTCAAATTCTCCGTTGTCAGTACATCTTCGGGTGCACCAAAAGCAACTACACGCCCGGCCGTCAAAATTACGTGGTCAGCGGCTCTTGCTTCCTCAAGATCATGGGTGGTGAGAACGACTGAGCAACCACGTTCAGGCTCTTCATGAATAATCGAGTCAATTGTCTTGGCGGAGGTGATATCCAAGCCGGTGAGGGGCTCATCTAATAACAGAATCGCATGATCTTGCGCGATCCCTTGGGCAACATAAACCCGCTGTCGCTGTCCACCAGATAGTTCGGTGAGGTGTCTTTTCGCGAGATCGGTAATTTTCAACCTCTCCAAGGCGGAGGCAACATTCTTCTTGTCTTCTTTGGACGCTCTGCCAAATAGCCCTAATCCTGGGTATCTGGCCATGGCGACCGCCTCTGCAACGGTGAGCGGTGTTCCGGTGGGCACCGTGGTGTATTGCAAAACATAGGAAATTTGAGACTGGCTGTTCAGTGGTGTGTTGTCGAGCACAGTGAGTGTTCCGCTACTCACCGGGAGCAAACCAGCAATTGCGTGGAGAAGGGTTGACTTTCCGCTGCCATTGGGCCCGATAATCGCGGTGATTTTTCCCTGCGGGATGGTGAAATCCGAGGCAGCAATGGCAATTTGTGTACCGCGCGCAATGACAACGTTTTGGCCAATTACAACATCAGGCATGTGATAACACCTTCTCTCTTCGAAGTGTTCGCAAGCGAGTGAATGTCAAAACGATAAAGAAGAGCACTATTGGGACAATTGCCATGGTGGCAGATCCTGCCGTGTTGAGGTGGTAACTGAGTGTGAGACCCAGCCACACGGAAAACACTGAAATGATTGCAGCAGTGAGCATCATGCGCGGAACGGTTCGTGACACCAGCGCAGCGGTTGCGGGCGGTCCAACGAGTAGGCCGAAGACTAGAAGTGTTCCTACAGACTGGAAACTCCCAATTACTGCAGCGGCGATAAGAACCAGCAAGGCGGCGTGTGCTCGACCCGGGTTTAGGCCCCAAAGTTGTGCTTTGTCAGCGTTAAATGACAGTGCGAGCAACGGCCGATAAAACAGGGTGGCCGCAGAGATGACAACGACAGCCAAAATAGCCTGAATGAGTAGGTCTTGAGTGGTTACCCCGAGAGCGTCTCCAAACAAGATGGTTGTGAGACTTCCCGAGTATGAATCAACTCGGGAAATGATGATCACACCCAGTGCCAACATTCCGACAAAAAGTAAACCAATCGAAGTGTCTTCACTGAGAGCCGTCTGTCGGTTCACCAACTCGATGGCTAGCACCATGACGAGTGCTGCGGCAGCAGCACCGAGAAGTGGATTGATGTCGAAGACCACAGCCGCTGCAATACCAGGAACGATTCCGTGAACAAAGGCGTCACCAAAGAAGCTCATACCTCGAAGAACGAGCCACGTTCCGACAACCGCGGTCATGAGCCCAGCGAGAATGCCTCCCGCTAGGGCACGCTGTTGAAACCCGAGTGCAAACGGGTCAAGAAACCATTCCACCGGGTCAGCCTTGCAGACCCTCCGATATCAGCTGCGCATTGGTACGCATCATGTCAATGTAAGTGGCGGCAGGAGAGCCTGGCTCCCCAAGGCTCTCGACGTAGAGCGGAATAATTGTGACGTTGGTTCCTGACTCTTCGGCAATTGCTTCTGCCAAGGCTGTTGGCGAAGATGTGTTTGCGAAAATTGTCGTAATACCCTCAGCTTTGATGGTTGCAACGAGTGCGGCCAGATCGGCTGAGCTGGGCTCGGCCAAGGTGGTTCCTGCTGGAATCACCGTTCCTGCTATCTCGTAACCGTAAACATCCGCTAGGTATCCCAATGCCTCATGGTCGGTGACAAGTATTCGCTTGTCGGTAGGGACTGACTCGAGTAATGCACGAACGTCACCTTCGGCTGCGCGGATCTGTGTTGCCGTTGTTGCAGCGCACGTGGTGTATGCATCATCGCCTGTTGCTGTAGTGAGTTCAGCGCCAATGAGCTCAGCGGCTGTTGCCATTCGATTCATGTCAAACCAGAAGTGTGGATCTAGTGACCCGTGATCGTCGTGACCCTCTTCGTCTGAGTGACCCTCTTCGTCTGAGTGAGCCTCTTCGTCTGAGTGACTCTCCTCGTCTGAGTGACCCTCTTCGTCTGAGTGACCCTCTTCGTCTGAGTGACCC
>JAFMCP010000096.1 GCA_017857705.1 Candidatus Nanopelagicales bacterium | reverse complement strand
CCTATTTTGTGTACCCGCATGCCATTGGTGGTTCCGGGAACTCCAGGTGGCACACCAGCAACAATCACTACCCGCTGACCCGATGTGGCCCGACCGATGTCCAGAAGGGCTCTGTCGACCTGGGTCACCATGTCGTCGGTGTGACTTACTTGGGAAACGAGGAAAGTTTCAACACCCCACGTCAACGATAACTGACTTCGAACTCGGGGGTTTGGCGTGAATGCAAGTAATGGCGTGTGAGCCCGCCAGCGAGAAATCAACCGAGCAGACCGACCGGTTTCTGTGAAGGCGATGAGATAGGAAGAACTCGTCCCCTGAGCTACGTCGACAGCTGCATGGGTGAGTGCTCGAGCCGTTGAACCCGTCGGTGAATCCATCAACGGTGGGATTCGATCGAGGGCCTCTGCTTCAAGGTGTTCCATAATTGTTGACATAGTTTCTACTACATGTGCAGGGCGTACCCCCACGCTGGTTTCACCTGACAACATCAAAGCATCAGCACCGTCAAGAACAGCATTTGCAACGTCACTGACTTCAGCCCGAGTTGGACGGTTCTCAGCGATCATCGAATCAAGCATTTGCGTGGCCACAATTACCGGCTTTCCGGCTTCACGACACATTTGAATAGCCCTCTTTTGTACTAGAGGAACCATCTCGAGGGGAAGTTCCACACCCAGATCGCCGCGCGCAACCATGACACCATCGAATGCGGCGATTATGTCCTCCAAGTTATCAACTGCTTGAGGTTTTTCCACCTTTGCCAGAACGGGGACTCGAACACCTTCTTCGTCCATGATCGAATGAACATCGTGGATGTCAGCGGATGATCGGACAAACGAGAGTGCGATGAGATCGGCACCAATGCGCAAGCCCCACCGCAAATCTTCACGATCCTTCTCCGAGAGTGCTGGAACACTCACTGCAACGCCGGGCAGATTGAAACCTTTGTTATTCGAGACGATCCCGCCATCAATGACAACCGTGTGGACTCGCGGCCCGACCACTTTGGTTACCTGTAATTCAATTCGTCCATCGTCGACCAACACTCGGTCGCCAGGGTTTACGTCACCGGGAAGTCCCGTAAAAGTTGTGGACACCATTTTGGCGTCACCCGGGCAATCCTCCGTGGTAACAATGAATTCTTCTCCAACTACAAGTTCAACCGGTCCGGATGCAAATCGCCCGAGTCTAATTTTCGGACCCTGAAGGTCAACGAGAATTGCCACACTGCGTCCTGAGGCATCGGATGCTTCCCGCACCCAGTGATAGGCGGCTTCATGATCCGCGTAATCGCCGTGGGAAAGGTTTAACCGAGCAACATCCATTCCCGCTTGAACCAGTTCAAGCACGGCTTGTGCACTCGCTGTTGCAGGGCCAAGTGTTGCAACTATTTTGGCTCTTCTCATGCTCGAACCCTACTGTAAACGGTTGCACACAACATTCTCATACGGTTAAGGGGCGATCAAAGGCACTCACGGGACTTGGCAGGTTGGTTGAGCCCATGAGAAATTTATCAACCGCGGCCGCGGCTGCACGTCCCTCTGCAATCGCCCACACGATTAATGACTGACCCCTTCCCGCGTCACCCGCAACAAAGACACCTTCGGTATCCGTTGCGAACTGGGAGTCCCGCTTAATATTGCCTCGCGCGTCGAGTTCAAGGCCCAATTGTTCAACGTAGGGCGCCGGTTCGGGGCCCGTAAATCCCATAGCAAGGAGCACAACATCAGCTTTAACAATCTGCTGTGTGCCAGGTACAACGGAGAAGTTGCCATTGACGAACTCAACTTCGGCGAGTTCAATTCCTGACAACTTTTTGCCATCTTCGCTAAGGAATCTTTGCGTGGACATTGAGAATACCCGCTCCCCACCCTCTTCGTGCGCGCTGCTAACCCGATAAATCGTTGGGTAAGTTGGCCACGGTGAATTTTCACTTCGTTCCAACCCCGGGTTGGGCATGATCTCCAGTTGGGTCACGCTCGCCGCACCTTGACGCAGCGATGTCCCCAAACAATCCGCACCAGTATCACCGCCACCAAGAATGACAACATGTTTGCCAGCAACGTCATACGGTGAAGATTCCAGGTCACCCTCTTGCACCCGGTTAGCGAGTGGAAGAAACTCCATTGCTTGGTAAATTCCTTCGAGATCGCGCCCCGGAACCTCAAGTTCACGGGCAACGGTTGCACCGATGCACACGACGATCGCGTCATATCGGTGGCGTAAATCTGAACCGGTAAGGTCCACGCCAATCTCAATTCCGGAACGGAATTTAACGCCTTCAGCTTCCATCTGCTCGAGTCGCTGATCAAGGTGGTGCTTTTCCATTTTGAACTCAGGAATTCCGTAACGAAGTAGTCCACCAATCCGATCGGCTCGTTCATAAACGGCCACCGTGTGTCCTGCTCGAGCGAGTTGCTGCGCCGTGGCTAGCCCTGCCGGTCCTGACCCAATCACCGCAACTGTTCGACCCGAGAGGCTTTCTGGCGGGGCAGGCTTGATCCAACCTGATTGCCAGGCGCGATCAACGATGGAAACCTCAATTTGTTTGATCGCCACCGGATCTTCATTGATTCCCAAAACACATGCGGATTCACAAGGTGCCGGGCATAGTCGACCCGTAAATTCCGGGAAATTATTTGTTGCATGTAAACGTTCAATTGCTTGACCCCAGTCACGGTCATAAATCAACTCATTCCATTCTGGAATCAAGTTGCCGAGGGGACATCCGTTATGGCAAAACGGGATACCACAATCCATGCAACGTCCAGCTTGCGATTCAACATTCTTGGGTTCAAAATCTTCATAGACCTCACGCCAGTCTCTAATCCTGATGTCAACCGGCCTGCGGCTAGGTAGTTCCCTATCAGTGGTCATAAACCCGCGCGGATCACCCATTATTGCTCCTTAACATAAATGACATGACTAAATCCTGTTCATAATGGCCAGCATGGGATCCTCACCACGGCTAATAGCGTCGGCTTCAATTTCTAATACCCGCTTGTAATCTCTTGGAATCACCTTTGTAAAGCGAGTGATCGACGAAGTCCAAGTTGCAAGCAATTCACTTCCACGATGAGAATTGGTCTGCTCAACATGGGCAGAGATCAGTGTGAAAAGTTCCTTGGCATCCTGCTCATCCAGTTGATTAAGTTCAACAAGTTCGTGATTAATTAATGCAGGGTCAAGATCGAGTAGATATGCGATCCCACCCGACATGCCTGCACCAAAGTTTCGACCCGTTGGTCCCAGCACAACGACTCTTCCACCGGTCATGTATTCACAACCATGATCACCAACACCCTCAGCCACAGCGATTGCCCCGGAGTTGCGCACACAAAAACGCTCACCTACTCGGCCACTCAGGAACAACTCACCTGAGGTTGCGCCGTAACCGATTACGTTGCCCGCAATCGTATTTTCGCTAGCCTTAAATGGCGCACTGGCATCGGGATGAACAACGATCCGACCACCAGAAAGACCCTTGCCGACATAATCGTTTGCATCCCCCACCAATCTGAGTGTTAGTCCCTGTGGAATAAATGCGCCAAAACTTTGCCCCGCTGAACCCGTGAAAGAAATGTCAATCGTTCCATCCGGCAATCCACCGCGCTTTGTGATCGCACTTCCCAGCATCGTGCCTACAGTCCGGTTTACGTTCCGAATCGGGACATCAATTTTGGTAGGAAGACCCGTTGTTAAGGCATCGGCACTCATCCGGATCAACTCTTGGTCGAGGGCCTGCTCAAGTCCATGATCTTGATTCTTCATGTGTCTGCGGTAACCAAGCTCCCCCAAATCAGGGATATGAAGAATTGGCTCTAAGTCGAGTCCGTCGGCTTTCCAATGGGTTATAGCTTTATTCATGTTGAGCACTTCAACGTGACCAATGGCCTCATCCAATGAAGTGAAGCCCAACTCAGCGAGCAACTCGCGAACTTCCTGGGCAATAAACTCAAAAAAAGTTTCCACGAACTCCGGTTTACCCGAGAATTTTTCGCGCAATACTGGATTTTGCGTGGCGACACCTACGGGACAGGTGTCGAGGTGACATACGCGCATCATGATGCAACCCATGACGACGAGTGGGGCTGTTGCAAAACCAAACTCCTCAGCGCCGAGTAGCGCCGCAATGATGACGTCTCGCCCCGTTTTTAGTTGACCATCAGCTTGAACAACAACACGATCGCGTAAACCATTGAGAAGAAGCGTCTGCTGGGTCTCAGCCAAACCAAGTTCCCACGGTGCACCAGCATGCTTAAGTGAGGTCAGAGGTGAAGCACCCGTTCCACCATCATGACCAGAGATCAAAATCACATCAGCATGCGCTTTAGCAACCCCGGCCGCAACCGTTCCAACTCCGACCTCCGCCACCAGTTTCACGTGAATACGCGCATCTGAGTTGGCATTCTTCAGGTCATGTATCAGCTGAGCCAAGTCTTCAATTGAATAAATATCATGATGCGGCGGCGGAGAAATTAATGTCACCCCTGGCGTGGAATGTCGTGTCTTTGCAATCCACGGATACACCTTGTTGCCTGGAAGTTGGCCACCTTCACCCGGTTTGGCTCCTTGAGCCATTTTAATTTGAATATCGTCACTGTTAACCAGGTACTCGCTTGTCACACCGAATCGACCCGACGCCACCTGCTTAATCGCTGAGCGCTTGGAATCCCCATTAGCCATGGGTAAGAAGCGTTCTGGATCCTCTCCACCTTCACCTGTATTCGATTTCGCACCAAGTCGGTTCATGGCGATCGCGAGTGTTTCGTGCGCCTCCGCCGAAATTGATCCATAGGACATGGCACCTGTTGAGAATCTTTTTACGATGTTCTCAATGGACTCAACTTCATCTATTGAAATTGCGGTTCGTGGTGAATCAAACTCGAATAGTCCGCGCAGAGTCATGAGTCGTTCAGATTGATCGTTTACGCGGCCAGTGTAATCCCGGAAAATGTCGTAACGCTTTGAACGAGTGGCGTGCTGCAGCCGGAAAACCGTTTCAGGGTCAAATAGGTGCGGTGATCCTTCACGCCGCCACTGGTATTCGCCACCATCACGCAAGGTGCGATGTGCTGGTGAGATCCCCGAAATTGGGTAAGCATCAGCATGTCGCGCTGCATTTTCTTCTGCAATTACATCAATGCCGATTCCACCGAGTTGAGAGATTGTTCCAGTGAAGTACGCGTCGATGAATTCGTGTGAGAGACCAATCGCCTCAAAGATTTGCGCTCCACGATAGGAGGCAACGGTTGATACTCCCATTTTGGACATAACTTTCAAGAGCCCCTTGCCCAATGATTTGATCACATTGCGCATAGCTTTCTCAGGAGAGATGTCAGAAATCACATTGCGTCGAACAAGATCCTC
>JAFMCP010000095.1 GCA_017857705.1 Candidatus Nanopelagicales bacterium | reverse complement strand
CAACAAAGACCGGCAAAGTTGGCACTTTTGGTGGCGTCAACATCCCACCAGTAACTATCTTTATGGATGGTTTCTACTACGGCGTTCAGAAGTACAACGCTGACAATGGAACCAACGTTGAGGTTCTCGGTTGGGATCCCGCAGCACAGTCGGGTCTGTTCACCGAGAACTTTGAGTCACTCGATGACGGTCGTACATTCGCTCAGAACTTGGTCGACGAAGGCGCTGACATTGTGATGCCAGTTGCAGGACCTGTTGGTCTGGGTTCAGCGGCACTCGCAAGTGAACTTGGCACCGACAAGCTCATGATCATCGGCGTTGACAGCGATCAGTTCGAGTCAGACACCGCAAACTCTGGCGTCTACCTGACATCAGTGCTCAAGCAAATGGATGTCACAACATTCAATGCAATCAAGGCAGTCGTTGACGGTACCTTTGAGGGTGGCGTAACCGTGGGAACTTTGGAAAATGGTGGAGTTTCCATCGCACCATTCCACGACATGGATTCCGCAGTCTCAGCTGAACTCAAAGCTCAGCTGGAAACCATCAAGGCCGGCGTAATCGACGGCTCGATCAGCGTAAAAGGTTAATCAAGGGTTACTTCAGTAGTCCGAACGTAGTCGAGGGGTCTGAGAGATCAGGCCCCTCTTCCGCGTTAATTCAGTAGAATTGCATGCAGTTCAAATAGAAAAACTATAAAAAAGATCGCTGATTCTCAATTTCGATACTCGACATTGAGTCCCGACATCAAAACAAGGAGCAATGCGCCGTGGAATTGGAGTTGCGCGGAATCACCAAAGCTTTCCCGGGTGTTTTGGCCAATGACAACGTTTCGCTGACCGCGCGCTCTGGACAAGTTTTAGCCCTAATTGGGGAAAATGGTGCAGGCAAGAGCACCTTGATGAATATTCTCTCCGGCATCTATCGTCCAGACTCGGGTGAGATCGTCCTCGATGGCAAGGTGCAGAAATTTCACGACCCAGGTGAGGCGATCAAGGCTGGGATCGGGATGGTGCATCAGCACTTCATGCTTGTACCCGTCTTTACTGTCGCTGAAAATGTCGTTCTCGGGGTTGAGCCCACTTTTTTTGGAAATATTCTCAACGCTAAGAAAGCGAATAAAGAGGTACAGGAGATTTCACAAAAATACGGCCTTGCCGTTGACCCAAAGGCCAAAATCGAGGACTTAGCAGTTGGTCTCCAACAACGCGTTGAGATTATCAAGGTGCTGTTGCGCGGCGCCAAGGTTCTGGTGTTTGACGAACCAACGGCAGTTCTCACGCCGCAGGAGGTCATTGAATTCTTTGGCATAGTCGCAGAACTCAAATCACGCGGGGCAACCATAATTTTCATTACTCATAAATTGAAAGAAGCCATCGCAATCGCAGATTCCATCACGGTGCTTCGAGGTGGAAAAGTGGTTGGCCACGCGGACCCTAAGACAACGACCCAAGAGGAACTTGCCGCCATGATGGTAGGTCGACCCATTGACCTCACCGTGAACAAGGCACCGGCGCAACCTGGTGCACCGGTACTCACAATGTCATCGGTGACAATGACCGATGACATGGGGCGGGCGCTTTTGGACGATATCAACCTTGAGGTAAGGGCAGGTGAAATTGTTGGGGTAGCAGGTATTCAAGGTAATGGTCAAACTGAACTCATTGAGGCGATAACAGGACTTCTTCCACTCGCCAAAGGGCAAATAAAACTCAAGGATATGGATATCACCGGGTCCAAACCGCGTCAGATTCACCGAGATGGTGTAGCCCATGTCCCAGAGGACCGAAACGAAATGGGCATGATCGGCAGTTTCACGGTTGCTGAAAACTTGGTGTTGGACTCTTATTACTCACAGCCGTATTCCCACGGGGTGCGGCTGCAGCGGGGCGCAATCGATGAAGGTGCGCGAATTCTCGTGAAAGACTATGACGTGCGCCCACCGCATATTGAAAACATGGCTAGTGCGTTATCCGGAGGCAATGCCCAAAAGATGATTGTTGCTCGTGAATTCAGCCGTGATGTTCCCCTTGTGCTGTGCGCTCAACCAACTCGTGGAATTGATGTGGGATCAATTGAGTATATTCACGAACAAATCGTGCGAAAGCGTGATGAAGGGGTCGCAATTTTGGTTGTGTCAACAGAACTTGATGAAATCTTTGCTCTTTCGGATCGAATCGTGGTGATGTTTGACGGAAAAATTGTTGCCACCTTGAACACTTCGGAAACCGATCCAACGCAAGTGGGTCTTTACATGGCTGGGAAGAACTCATGAGTTCACAACTTGACCCACAAGCCCAAGAGGATCTCCTAAATCCACGGGAGAGAAGTTTCACCCAACGATTGGCAACCGCAGCGGATTGGCGTTCGGCCATTTTGATCCCGTTTCTCGCGGTAATAAGCGCTCTGATCATTGGCTTGATCATGATCATTCTCACCGGATCATCATTTTCTGAGGCAATGAATGCCTACCTTGCACTCCTGGATGGTTCCGTCGGATCGCTTCGGGCAATTTCTGAGACGCTCACCGCAGCCACTCCACTCATGTTGGCAGGGCTTTCAGTTGCTCTGGCATTTCGCGCTGGATTGTTTAATATCGGTGGTGAAGGTCAAGCCTTAATTGGCGGAATGTTCGCCGTCTGGGTTGGATTTTCAATTACGGGACTCCCCATCTTTATTCACCTTCCTTTAGCGATCATCGCGGGAATTTTAGGCGGCGCGATTTGGGGTTTTATTCCCGGTATTTTGAAAGCCAAAACCGGGGCTCATGAAGTAATCACCACGATTATGTTGAACTACATCGCTTTGCGTTTGGTGGACTTTTTATTGAAAACCACCATGTTTCAACGTGAAGGTCGTAATGATCCCGTGTCAAAAAATATTGAAGTCAGTGCCGAATATCCAACTTTCCTGAGCGGAATAGACTCGGCCTTGCGGGTGCATGCGGGACTCTTTGTGGCACTCGGGGCAGCGTTTTTGATCTACTGGTTGCTCTTTCGTACCACGATTGGTTTCGAATTTCGGGCGGTGGGGGCAAATCCCAGCGCTGCTCGTTATGCCGGCATCTCGGTCACCAAGGTTTACATCTTGGTCATGCTGATCGCGGGCGCCCTCGCCGGAACGGCGGGTGCAGGCCAAGTTCTAGGAGTTCTTGGTCGAACCACCCCGGGTTTCACAGCCGACCTTGGTTTTGACGGAATCGCGGTAGCCCTGTTGGGTCGTTCTAATCCTTGGGGTGTCGTTGCGGCTGCAATTCTCTTTGGCGGGCTGCGAGCTGGTGGACAGCAAATGCAGGTGAGTGCCAGCGTCGGAATTGATCTGATTTCGGTAATTCAAGCCCTCATCATTATTTTCGTTGCGGCTCCGGCGTTGATCTCGGCAATCTATCGACTCAAAACTCCGGTGGCCTCGGCTCAGATCAGCAAGGGGTGGGGAGCATGAGCGATCACAGCTCCGAATTTCAACAAGCTCCCATGGAGAGCTACCTAAGCAAGGAAGCAAAGTCGAATACTCTCAGTAAGAGTAAGGTGCGGCGGGCCAAAATTCTTGGCGTCATCATGTTGTTTCTCTCAGCAGTTGTCATGTTCGTACTCGCTCCTGCATCTGCGGGGATCGCCACTTTTGGTCTGAGTTTCTCTGATGACAAGTTTCAACTTGAGGCACTCGCTATTCCTAGCACTGCCGCCCTGTATGTCCTAGCCATGGTTTTGGCTTTTTTGGGCGGCACCCAGTTCCTAAAGGGATTCCAGCGTAAATCAACACTGATTTTAGGAATTTCATTTGTGGTTTTCGTCATTTCGATCATGATTTGGGCAACAGCCGGGCAAGAGTTCTCCCTGATCAGCATGCTGGTCTCCACCATCGCCCGTACGACCCCAATCGCGCTCGGTGCACTTTCTGGAATTCTGTGCGAGCGCTCGGGCGTGGTCAACATTGGAATTGAAGGAATGCTTTTGGGTGGCGCATTCACCGGTGTCGTCATGGGTTCGCTACTGGGCGGTTGGATTGGGTTAATTGCTGCAACAATCACAGGTGGCATATTGGCGTTGCTGCTCGCATTCTTGTCGATCAACTATCGAGTTGATCAAATTATTATCGGAGTAGTGATCAACCTTCTCGTTCTTGGTCTCACTTCGTTCTTAACGGCGCAGATTTTAGTGGGGCGCCCCGAATGGAATGACGCACCAATCTTCCCGGCGATCAAGATTCCCATTCTGGGAGACATCCCGATTATTGGTCCCATGTTTTTTGATCAAACGGTGATCGTTTACGCCATGTTTGGGCTCGTTGCCCTCACCACTTTTATGCTCTTTCGTACCCGGTGGGGTCTGCGAACACGATCTGTCGGGGAAAACCCAAAGGCAGCAGATTCCTTGGGAATCAGTGTCTCTAAGACCCGCTATTTAGCAGTGGTCTACGGCGGAATGGTGGGAGGTTTCGCTGGAGCTTGGTTCACACTTGGCACGGTGGGTCGTTTTGATGAAGGAATGACCGGTGGGGCAGGCTTCATTGGTCTTGCAGCAATGATTTTTGGTGGCTGGAACCCTATTGGTGCTCTGGGCGCTGCACTGATCTTCGGATTCTCCGACTCACTTTCGCAGAAGTTAGCCTTGGTTAACACGTCAATCCCAACCGAGTTCCTTTCCATGACCCCCTACCTTGTGACAATTGTTGTCGTGGCCGGACTGGTCGGACGAGCCAGACCACCAGCCGCTGACGGCCAACCATTTGAGAAGCAGTAGACAAAGGTCATGACTACCTCGGATCAACAATGGGATGAGCTCACCCAGGCCGCAATTGGGATTATGAAAATGGCCTACGCGCCCTACTCGAAATTTAAAGTCGGGGTAGCAGGTTTGATGGACAACGGCCGGATCGTTGTGGGTTGCAACGTTGAAAATGCCAGTTACGGCGTGGGGCTGTGTGCTGAGTGCGGCATGGTCTCTGCGATACATGCATCCGGTGGCGGAAAATTGGTGGCAATCACTTGCGTTGATCAACATGGCAATTCGCTGATGCCGTGCGGGCGCTGCCGCCAATTGCTGTGGGAAAACGGGACACCCGCGACCGAAATAACGACTCCTGAAGGAATCAAAACACTGACCGAAATTCTGCCGCAAGCGTTTGGCCCCGATGACCTTATTAAACGGAAGGAATCCCTTTAACCCATGGTTGAACCATTCTCGGCAGTCGATGTCATCATCGCCAAACGCCAGAAACAGCAATTGTCGAAGCCTGCTATTGATTGGGTAATTGATGCCTACACTCGTGGCGCGGTAGCCGATGAACAAATGGCAGCTCTCGCCATGGCAATTCTGCTCAATGGAATGAACCAACAGGAAATCGTTCAGTGGACCAACGCCATGATCAACAGTGGTGAGCG
>JAFMCP010000094.1 GCA_017857705.1 Candidatus Nanopelagicales bacterium | reverse complement strand
GTGGAGTGAGTTTCATAAGTAACTCAGATCCATCGCCATCTTCTGTGTCATCGCTACGCATTCGATCGTGGCTCATGCCCAGAGCTGTTGACCGCAAGAGTTCCGCGAGCTCCCCGGGCTTCAACGTGCCCGACTTCGCGAGATATGACCAACCCATCCGCTGCGCTTCGGGAACCTGCTTAGAGACATTATTCATGGGGTGCTGGGAGTGGATCACGATTCCAATGTCGGGATTGCGGTTACGCAGCGCCATGCCGAGATCCATGCCGGTGAGGGTGTCTCGACCCAACGCCAGGTCGAGCAGCGCAACATCAGCTTGCTCCACGCACTCTGAACCGAGCACCTCGAGCGGATCAGCGGAGGCGAGGATCAAGTCCAGCATCGGCTGAGATCGCAGAATGGTCGACATCACACCAAGGAGCGCCGGATCGTTCTCAACGTAAATAAGTCGGGTCGGTCGCATAGTGCACCTTTGCATAGGTGAAAGCGCATAAGAATGGACATTCACAGGTGTGAAGATCCAGTCATTCTCCGTCATTAATTGCGCCCCCGCAAGAAGTTCCCCGTTAACAGGCTTCACGAACACGCTGTCGACCTTTCAATTTGCGGGCACTTCACACATATTCGATCGTCAAATCCCGTCCTTGGCCACCATTGCATGCGACCACTGACCTATGCGGGCGGGGTGTCGTCGGTGCTGCGAACTTCCTCGAACTGGGCCACGACCTCTTGCTGGACGGCCGTTTCGGGAAGCAGTCGGGAGACAAGCGCAAGCACGCCAGCGATGACGATGACAATGATGGCGCCGGCAACAGTGGCTCCCAGCCGAGAGCCACCCACGTCAACCCCGGAGGTGGATGTGAGCGCTAGGACGATAGCGAAGGCCGTCGTTGCCGCATTGAACCACCGCGGATTCGGGACAGCAAGCGTCAGGACTAAGGCACCGAAGGCGAGGACGTAGTTCAGCGCGGGTGCTCCGATGACCACGCTCACCAGTCCGGCAGCGCCGACGCCCACAGCTGTGCCGATGACTCGAGTGACTGCCCGCTTCGACAGCGTGGCGCCCGGTACCGGGATGGCCAGCAGGAATATTGTCATCGGCAGCCAGTACGCGTTGTCGTTGTCCCACTGCTGGGCGATGAACCCTGCCAACCCTGCAGCAATCGCGAGGCCGATACCACCTATTACGGCATTGCGAGGGGTCACGGTGACAGGGCCCGTGTCGGCCGGGACCCCGATACGGCGTGCCAGAAGAATCGCGTAAGTGCTCGCAATCGCGGCGAACAGCAGGAGAACGACCAGGTCGCCGGCCGGATCAGTGGGTTGGGAAACCGACCAGGAGATCCCCATAAACGCCAACGGAACCAAGAGCCCGCGCGTCGCCAGCACGCCGGTGAGCAGGCCGAGCACCGCTAGTCCCACCAACCACCCCGGCGTACCGCTGGACAACGCCGAGAGGCCGGCGGCGGCCAGTGTTGGTACAACGAAGTACGCCGCGCGTCGCCACCCGGAGAACAGGGCGAGGAGAAAGGCTAGGACGGCTCCGAGCCCGGCTCCTCCTGCGGCTACCGCGCCTCCGGCCAGAAATGCTAGGACGACGGGCAAGACGACTGCGGCGGCAAGGGTCCCGGCGGAGGTCGCAATCCGTCGTGCCAATGTCGGATTTGTTTGCGGCACAGCCACATCTTGCCTCGTGCTCGCGAAGGTCGCTTTTTCGGGTGACTACATCAAACTAGGCTTAATTAATGCTCCCAACTCAACCCAAGCCTTTTTCACAGCTTTCACGCACTTTCTTCAGCATTGCTGCCTTGACATTGGTGGGTGTCGTGCTGGCTGGGTGTGGTGATTCAAGTTCCACCTCAGAATCAGATTCACAGGTCTCCCTTGATGGTCCAGTAATCACCGCACCTGTGAGCATGATCAACGGCGTAGTTCCCCCGGGAAAACTTGATCCGCTTTATGACGTAACAACCATGCTCGACACTATTGACGCGCAGGGAAATCGAATCTTTGTTTCCCGCGGCACTCGCATGCCGGGCACGAGGGTGGCAATCCATGTCCATGAATACGGTGGACATACGTGCGTCGTTTCCGGGACGATCACCGATTTTGTCGAAGGAAAAGAGTCTTCAACCTTTCCTGCTGGAACGTGCTACTACATGCCACCAAATACTCCGATGACTGCCGCAAACCTCGGCAGCGAGCCCGCTGTGCTCATCGATAATTTCACGTTGCCAAGTGACGCGCCCATGATCACAATTCTTGAACCAGGGTGGGATGAAGTCATTGCTGAGTCATCCAAATGAATTGGTACCTGTCAAAACCTGGCGCTACTATCTCCCCGCATATTCAGATGCCCCGGTAACAGCCTGTTCATTGGCGATCCGCATTCGCAAGAGTTCTTCACCTTCGGTTATCAACGGTTCCAACTCGGCATCCATCGAAATGTCTAATGCTGTGGCAAGCGCCTCGCTCGCCCTCGAGTAGTGGGTGATCACAGCGGGAAGCCTCAGATCAGTCAGTGGTTCAACAGCTTCAATTGCGTGTCGAACCCGTTCGTCACCGGTGGCTTCCAACACTTTTCGCGCGTATTCCAGATAGGAAGCAGACTCCTCCGTCATCCACGCTGTCTCGTTGCCCGACCGCACCGCGCAATGCCCCATGACGGTCATGACCATCTGCAATCTAATTTGCGCGACCGAGTCAGACAGCAGCGGAAGAATCTCCCGTTCCAATTCCGTGGCGAGATCAGAAAGGATTCTTGGTGTTGACGGGCGATTAATCACGATGACTCCGATGTGTTGGGAAGGTCCATTGCCGCGGTGAGGAACAGGT
Source organism: Candidatus Nanopelagicales bacterium (assembly GCA_017857705.1). Classification (GTDB taxonomy): domain Bacteria; phylum Actinomycetota; class Actinomycetes; order S36-B12; family S36-B12; genus UBA4592. The sequence goes on along the minus strand of JAFMCP010000094.1, from coordinate 2,702 downwards.
TGTGGAAGTGAGCGATCGCCATGATCAAGTAGGGAGCCATAACGCCACGGTGCTCACCATCTGCTACTTCCTCGGCAGCGAACACCATCTGACGAAAGACGTTCACCAGCCCGAGAAGCTTGAAATACTCCACTATTTGAGGATTCACCTGTTCAGGGGTGTAGCCGGTCAGAGCTCGATATTCGACCAAGAAGGATTCAGGGTCCGGCGTATAGAGGTGGGGTGGCATCGGGATTTGCGTGTAGTAACCGAGGTCCGTCCTCGGATCACCGATGTGTCCGAACTCCCAGTCGATGAGCACGGGTGGTGCACCTTCGGAGAGTAGGAAGTTGCCCGGTTGGTAGTCACCGTGGACAAGGGCAAGCGGAACCTCTGGTGGTCGATTAGCCCGCACCTTTCGTCGGACGTATCGCAGAATGGGATTGCACTCTCCTTGCTTCGCCAAAATTTCGTCGTACATGTCCATGATCGAATCAATGTGCGCGTCCCAACTCACGGGTCGTGGGATGTCATCGCTCACGAGGTCAAGTGAAGTTGTGTGGACGGAAGCGATGATCTCAATCATGTGTCGTCTCGCTGTTTCCACGTCTAGACCCTTATCCAAGAGTGTCTGTAATGAGGTCCCGTTCACAGCCTCGGAGACGATGCACCGCGTCCCCAAGTATTCCCCTGTTGCGTCGTACCACCGCGGCGCCGCAACTTCAAATGTCGGCACGCCCTCCAGTGCCTGAAGTAGTCGCCACTCGGCTGCACGATCGCTCCGAAATACTGAACGATCCTCATCAGGATCTCCACGAAGGACGAAACGTTCCGTTGAGCCGTCCGCCCATCGCACCTCTGCCATGACCGTCTCGCGGCTGTACCCGCCGGGAATCGGTTCCGCACTAAGAACGGTGCCTCCTCGATCAGGCTCGACGGCGTCAAGAAATTGTTGGAATTTAACGGCGTCCATCAACAGACTCCTGTTCATTTGGTCGAATCCGAGTACCTACTCTGTCACGACAGTGTCGGGACTGGTCAGGCTATCGGCCTTGCAAGATCAGCAACGACGTTCCGATAAATGGTGGACTTGATCGTCCCCAGTGTTCGACGATCCTTACCGGCAAGGTTGGCAACCATTTCTCGGGCAGTGTCATGTAAATCCTGTGCATCGCAAATCGAATCGACGATCCCCGCAGCCAAGGCTGCTGGCGCGTCATAGCGCCACCCTGTTGTCATCACATCAAGTGCGGTGCGAGGTGTGAGCTTCGCTTGAATCAAGGAGGTCATACCTATTGTGAGCGGGATTTTGATGTCAATGGCTGGAAGGGAGTAGAAACCTTTTTCGGTGCGCATCACGCGATAGTCACATGCTAAAGCGAGCATCGCGCCAGCGGCAAAACAGTGACCATTGATTGCACACACGGTTGGAACGGGCAAGGTGAGCAGTCGTGCAAACATTGATTGGACACTAGACACATGTGCGTCCCACTCTCCAGCATTTGATTGCAACCAATCCAAATCCAATCCATTCGAAAAGAACTTGCCAGTCGCCGTAATCATCAGTGCTGCAGGTTCCGCACTTTCCGTGATTGCAGTCAAAGCCTGATCAATATCCGAGAGGAACCGTTGCGAAAAACGATTCTCGTCTTCCCCGAGGTTCACGATCCACACCGGTGAATTAGTGCTGAGAGTTACGGACACAATTTCCTTCCCTGCCATTTCCATTCCCCGCCGAAACCATCGGTTAATGGGAGAGAACCTAATTGATGCCGGATAGTAGATATGACTGGCATCCAACACAAACTCGGCGAACTCGACGAACTCGCTGGAGGGTCTAACTGGAGGGTCTATAGCGCTACTTGATGGGTGCAGATCTTGTTTAGTAGTTCCCAAGGCATTATGGAGTCGTGAATACCGACTCCGCTTTTTACTCAAATGACGACTGGATACCTGTTTCCGAAAAACTTATCTCGGCACGTCGGCTCGTTGTGGTGCTCGCCGAAATTCCAGTGGCCGGAATTGTCATTGCATTGTTGCTGATTTCGTCGGTTCCCAATTTCATTGCATGGATTGTTGCCGCCCTCGGCTTGGTCTCTTTGATCTGGTTGTCGTGGTTGATCGGGAGGCGTGTTCGTTCCTATGCATATTGCGAGCGCGAGTCTGATTTATTGGTCACCAGTGGCATTCTCTTTCGCAGACTTGTCATTGTTCCCTACGGACGCATGCAACTCGTTGACGTGACCGCCGGACCAATTGATCGGGCCTTCGGGGTCACCACGGTGCAAATACACACGGCTGCGGCAACAACCGATGCCGCTATCCCCGGGCTTGTCCCCGAAGTAGCTGCCGCTGTGCGCGACCGTCTTGCCAAACGTGGCGAATCGCGCGCGGCCGGGCTGTGATGATCCCACTCGGTAGTGGATTAACTGATTCGCAGGGCCACCGCAAACTCAGTCCAGTTTCCCCACTGCTCTCAGCTGCATCGGTTCTTCCCGCAATTATTGGTTTTGCCTTTGCAATATCTGTTCCCTCTGGATTTAACTTCACTCAATACTTTCCAGCACTTAGGCCATTTGTGGCCGGTGTTCTGGTAATTGGCCTTGCCAGCCTTGCGCTTTCAATTCTCGTTGCCCTCTTTCAAATCCTGGGTTGGCGTGCTTTTTCTTTTTGGATTGATCAAGATGGAGACCTGCGGGTTCGCTCAGGTGTCTTGATCCGCA
>JAFMCP010000093.1 GCA_017857705.1 Candidatus Nanopelagicales bacterium | reverse complement strand
GACACGAATGGGAGCTCACCCACAGCCCGGCAGGTGCCCAACAGTGGACACCGGTAGGTGGCGCCGGCTCGGAAGATGTCCCGGACGCGCACAACCCCAATAAGCGTCATGCACCCATGATGACCACGGCGGATATGGCAATGCGGGTTGATCCGATCTACGAAAAGATCTCCCGTCACTTCCACGAAAACCCCGCAGAATTGGCTGATGCATTTGCCAAGGCGTGGTTCAAACTGACTCACCGCGATATGGGACCGATCACCCGTTACGTTGGCTCCGAGGTTCCCAGTGAGATCTTCATTTGGCAGGATCCGGTTCCTGCAGTTGAGGGTGCACTAATCGACGAAGCAGACATTGCCGCACTCAAGGCAAAGGTATTGGCTAGTGGATTGAGCGTTTCCGAACTCGTGTCAACCGCATGGGCTTCGGCGTCCACATATCGCGGAACGGACAAGCGAGGTGGCGCAAACGGTGCCCGGATTCGCTTGGAACCACAACGTGATTGGGCGGTCAACAACCCAGCCCAACTTTCCAAGGTGCTGGGAACACTCGAGGGAATTGCCAATGAGTTCAATGCGGGTGCCAAGACCGTCTCCATGGCCGACCTGATTGTTCTTGCCGGTTGCGCTGGAGTGGAAAAAGCTGCCAGCAATGCCGGTGAAACCGTCACGGTTCCTTTCACTCCAGGTCGTACTGACGCAACCCAAGAAATGACAGACGTTGAGTCATTCGCGGTCCTTGAGCCTGTAGCTGACGGATTCCGTAACTACTTGGGCAAGGCCTTGGAACGTCCGTCTGAGAAGTTGCTCGTTGACAAAGCAAACCTGCTTACACTCAGTGCACCAGAAATGTCGGTGCTCGTTGCCGGTATGCGCGCCATGAACGCGAACTTCGATGGTTCACAGGTGGGCGTCCTCACTGGCAAGAAGGAGACGTTGACTAACGACTTCTTTATCAACATGACCGACATGGCAACTAAGTGGAAGCCAGCCTCAGAGGACACCGAAAGTGCCAACCTTTTCGAAGGCACAGACCGTGTAACAGGGGAACTTAAGTGGATGGCCAGCCGAGTGGACCTTGTATTTGGTTCAAACTCTCAGTTGCGCGCAATCGCTGAGGTGTACGCGGGCAATGACGCACAGGGCAAGTTCGTGTGTGACTTTGTGTCTGCCTGGAACAAGGTCATGATGCTCGATCGCTTTGATCTGGCGTAACAGTTAATGCTGTTGACTTAATTGAATAATGGTCGCCGTGGGTAAAACACTCACGGCGACCATTATTTATTTACAGGTATTTCCCGCTCAAGCATCCAGTTCGGGTTCCTCATCCGTCTCGATTACCGTTTTGGCCCTTGCGAGAACGCCCACCGCTTTAAGGCCATAGGCAACAAAGGGCCCAACGAGCACGGCAAAGAGGACCGTTCCAATTCCCACTGTTCCGCCAAGGAACCAGCCAACGGTTAAGGCGCCAATTTCAATGCCCAAGCGCACCCGGGCAACCGGCCACCCGGTTCGAAAATGAATTCCGGTCATCATTCCGTCACGGGGCCCTGGGCCCAGGTTTGTCGTGAGGTACAGCCCGCTGCCAATTCCCACACATGCCACTCCAGCAATCACGACGAGGAATTTCACAACTGTGTTTGTTGGGTGCGGCAGAATCGTGCTCATCACTTGAAGTGCTGTCGCAATCACGATCGCATTGGCAATGGTGCCAAGTCCTGGGCGTTCCTTCAACGGAATCCAAGCCAGAAGTACAACAACGCTAATAATGAATGTTGTGGTCCCAATGCTGAGCCCGGTCCTGACATTGAGTCCCTGGGCGAAGACGGTCCAAGGGCCAACTCCAAGATCTGCGATGATCAGCAGTGCCTCGCCGGTACCGAAAATCCACAACCCGATAATAAGAATTGCGAGGGTGCTCGGCTTGGAGCTCCAGCGTGATTCTGAGCGCCACCGGGTGACCGGCACACTGCGCGATGGGGTGAGGAATCCTGGTAAAAATGGCATTTTTTGCTCGTGAACTCCTAAATTGGGTTAGGTTGTTACCGTGTTGTTATCAAAATATGGACCGACTGCACGGGGACTAATTGTGTTGGCGCTAGTAGGAACTCTAGTGACCGCATGTGGTGGAGGAGGTGACACAGAGGCCACTTCACCTAATGCCCCGACTACCGTCGAAGTCACGGGAACCCAGCAACTCATGATCGATCAGGAAATCACGGTTCTTGATCAGAAGTTGGTTTATCCCAAAAAGGGTGTTGCTCAAGTATCAAGTGCGATCACGACACTAGAACCCGGTCAAGAAACTGGTTGGCAGTTGCACCCGATCCCCACATTTGTCTATGTGCTCAGTGGCACCTACACCGTTGAATACGAAGCGGGTGTTACCAAGGAATTTCCTGCGGGCAGTTCAACAATGCAGGCGGTCAAGACCAATTACAACGGGATCAATAAAGGTGAAGACACTGTTCAACTTCTCACCGTCTTCATGGGAGCAAAAGGCAAAAGAAATACCGTGATGCGTTAGGTCGGTCGGTGGTCCAAATCGGCATTGGTTGCGAATTTTCCAAGCTCAACGCGAGTGGCGTTATTTCTCGTGAGGTAATTCTTGGCTCCCATGTCACCGGTAACCTCGTTTATTAGTGCCGCCCAATGTTCGCTCCCAATTGCAACTGGGTGACCGATTTCGCCCTCGTAGGTTGATTGAATGAGATCCCCTTGCCTACCGGTAATTTCGGTGATGGCTGCGGCACTCAGTCCAATGTGATCCACGAGAGTGATGACGACTCGTTCTAGTTGGGGTTGCTGGGTTGAGAGAAAGACAAGTCCCGCGCGCAAACTAGAGGACATGCCGCTAGCAAAGTCGGGATTTTTAATCACCGTAGCCTGTGGCACTTCACCAACCCATGCGCCAAGCACGACAAAGACATTGATTAGCCCCGCTTCTCGCAGGATACGAACACCACGATCAATGAGGCGCTCGCCTTCGAAAACGAATGGTGCTTTTGGTCCACCGAATCTTTGTCCACTGCCTGCAGCAAGAACGAGACCGGCTGTATTGGCTAAATCGACCATGCTCCACCATAATGAGCGGACTATGCCAGCCGTTGTTCACCATGCCGAAGTGACCGAGTCGGAGATTGACGCTCAAGCGATGAAGGCTCTGGTTAGTGATTCAACCACTGGTGCAGTTGTCTTATTCAGCGGAGATGTGAGAGACCACGACCACGGGCGGTCAGTAGTTTCTTTGACCTATGAAGGTCACCCATCTGCACAGGAGGTTCTGGAAACGGTGGTCAATGACTTTGCAGCAGACTCCAGCGTGACTGCAATTGCCGCGGTTCATAGGGTGGGAGAGATCCCCATTGGCCAGGCAGCATTGGTTGTTGTTGTGGCGAGTTCACACCGCGGTGACGCTTTTATGGCGGCGGGTGCTTTAGTTGACCTAATAAAAGAGAAGCTTCCGGTGTGGAAGCATCAGTTTTTTGCCGATGGAACCGACGAGTGGGTGAATTGCGCGTGAATGAAATGAAACAACTCGTTGATACTTACGGTCGTGTGCATCGTGACTTGCGCGTGTCACTCACAGATCGTTGTTCATTGCGCTGCACCTACTGCATGCCTGCAGATTTCTCCGACTGGATCGCCAACGACAAACTACTGACAACTGATGAACTCGTCACGGTAATTGGTCTTTGTGTTGATGCTGGTATCACTCAGGTTCGACTGACCGGGGGTGAACCACTCTTGCGTCGAGACATTGTTGATGTTGTTCGTCGAATAAATGAATTAGCCAAACCGCCTCGGATTTCTTTGACAACAAATGCACTGCGGTTGGCGGAAGTTGCGCAAGAACTCAAAGACGCTGGGCTTGCGCGAGTCAATGTGTCACTTGACACCCTTGACCCTGTTCGATTTAAAGAGATGACTCATCGTGATCGATTCCATGACGTGATTGAAGGAATCGAGGCGGCCAAGGCGGCCGGTCTTACTCCACTAAAAGTTAATGCGGTCTTGCTCAAGGGAGTAAATGACGACGAAGCAATCCCTCTCCTGCGACATGCATTGGCCCACGACTGGAACCTTCGGTTCATCGAGCAAATGCCACTGGATGCGGGAGACTTGTGGGCTCGGCCGGTCATGGTTACGGCAGATGAAATCCAGAGTGAACTTGAGCGTGAATTTGAATTGACCCCGGTACCAAGTCGAGGATCTGCGCCAGCCGAAGAGTTTTATGTTAATGGTGGTCCAGAAACAGTGGGGATTATCGCGAGCGTTACCCGACCATTCTGCGCAGCGTGTGATCGCTTGCGGTTGACCGCCGACGGCCAATTTCGAAACTGCCTTTTCGCCCGTGACGAAACCGATGTGCGCGCAATACTGCGCTCAGGTCTTCCTCAGTCAGAAATTCATGAAGGTGTTCAAGCCATCATCGAATCGGTTACCAAAGCAAAACTACCCGGCCATGGCATCAACGATCCCGGATTTATTAAGCCAGACCGCCCCATGAGTGCAATCGGCGGATGATTTCACCCTCCGGAAAATGGCGGCAGAATATCAATTTGTTGTCCCGCGTAAACATCGCAGTCGCCCGAACTCCCAAATGAAAGACCATCAACAATGAAGGAACATTGAGGGATAACCGATGCCAAGCTGGGAACTTGTTGAATTAACTCAGCTCTGAGTTCCACAAGGGATGCAGCTTCCACGGAGAGGGAATTTTGCTTAGCCGCATGACGGGCGGCGGCATATAAATTGACCGTGATACTCAACGTGGGGCACCTGGGTGAATCGGACCGCTCGTCCGTGCGAGCGATTGACCGCCACCACCCCAGCGGTGTTGAACGATCTCGGCGCAAATACTAATTGCGGTTTCTTCCGGCGTGCGAGCCCCTATATCGAGTCCAATAGGTGAATGTATGCGTGCAATTTCGGAATCGGAAACGCCAGCCTCGCGTAAACGCGTGATTCGATCTTCGTGGGTGCGCCGTGAACCCATTGCGCCTATGTAGCCAGCCTTGGTGCCTAGTGCGACCTTGAGAGCGGGGACATCAAACTTTGGATCGTGAGTAAGGACGGCAATGACGGTTCGCTCATCAACTTCCTGTTGCTCAAGCCAGCGGTGTGGCCAATCAACTACGACCTGATCGGCTTCAGGAAAACGTTTGGCCGTGGCAAAAATTGGGCGGGCATCGCACACCGTCACGACATAACCGAGCAATTTGGCAGCCCGAACCAAAGCTGCTGAAAAATCGATTGCACCAAAAACAAACATTCGCGCAGGTGGGGCAAAGCTCGCCACGAATACAGTTAATCCTTCACCGAGGCGCTCACCTTCGGGTCCATATTCGATTGTTCCCGTGAGCCCTGCGGCCAACATGCCCAGGGCATCGTCTCGAACCGTGTCATTGAGGCGATCCGTCCCCAGTGAACCGAATGTTGAATCAGGATGGATGACTAAGTGCTTGCCAACAAAGTGGGGACCTTTGATGATGGTTGCGATGCAGACAGGATCACCTTGGTCAATCCGAGCGGCTACCTCCGGCAGCTCTGGCCAGGTATCTTGATTTACCGGCTCAATAAAAACTTCTAGGATTCCGCCACAGGTCAGTCCTACCGCAAATGCGT
>JAFMCP010000018.1 GCA_017857705.1 Candidatus Nanopelagicales bacterium | reverse complement strand
ATCCCCCAGGGCCGGAAGGCAGCAAGGGCAGGTGGGCGCTGATAGGTGCGCGGGGAGTCCCTTATGACCACCGTGATTACACGGTGTTGATCGCACTTATCAGTGGCTATCGTTTCGCGGTAACACTTTCAACGAAGTTTCCTAGGAAGGAACAACATGCTCAGAAGGACCCTCCGATCCGCAACCGTCATTGGTTTTGCAGGCGCACTTGCCGCGACCATGACCGCACTACCCGCGCAGGCCTCACACACGTCTGAGATTGTCATTGCACTTGAAGCGCCTCTCACCGGCGATCAGTCCAACAACGGCAAAGACCAATTGCGTGGGGCACAACTGGCCGCGATGCAGATCAATGCCAACGGTGGGGTCTTGGGCAAAAAGATCAAAATCGTGGGAATCGATGATCAAGCAAACCCCGACAAAGCTAAAGCTGCTGTTGCCGCGGCAAAAAAAGCGGGGGCCCATGTGGTTGTTGGTCCTTACAACTCGGGTGTCGGAGTTGTTAACCTGCCAATTTATGTCAAGAACAAGATTTTCCCAATGCGAATGACCTCTTCTTTGGAAACCCAAGGATTTGGCGCAACAACCCAGCCCATGAACTCACAAATCGCACCTGCCGAAATTGACTACATCAGCTCGACCGGTGTTAAGTCCGTTGTCATGCTGGTTGACCCCTCGGATTACACATCATCCATTGCAACTCAGACCGCAGCAGGGTTGACCGCGAATGGTATTTCGGTCACTCAAATTGCAGTGCCAGAAGGAAATGCGAGTTACTCAGATCAAATTGCTCAAGCCTTGGCATCCAGTCCAGGAATGATCTATTCCAGCACCTACTACCCAGAGGGTTCAATCATCGCTCGGGAACTATTGGCTACTGCACCAACAACGGCATGCTTCATGGGTCTGGCAAATGTTGATCCGTCATTCGTCACTGAATCAGGGCTTGCGGCTGCGCAGCACTGCACATTCAGCGGTGTTCCTGCCGCGCCGCAGTTGCCGTCCGCTAAGTCGTACACCAAGGCCTATGTCAAGGAGTTCAAGAAGCAGCCGGGTGTTTGGGGTGACTTCACCTACGACGCGGTCTATGTAGTGGCAGCGGCGCTGAAGAAGGCCGGTACAACGAACTACAAGGCTCTCAAGAAGGCGGTACTTTCAACGAAGAACTACGAAGGCGCCACAGGTTCGATCACTTTCAAGAAAAAGACCGGCAACCGCACCGAGGTTCCGGTTGAAATTCTTGAGGTCAACAACAAGGGAATATTTGTTGTTGCGCAATAACTAGCATCTCCATACTCTGCCCGGTCGTCCTTTTGAGGATGCCGGGCAGAGTCGTTTACGGGATTGGTGCTCACGTTCACTGTGTAGAGTGGTGGGGTGGCAAAGAAGAGTGAGACGGCGTCCCCTCCCACATCTCAATCTGCCACATCTCACATGGCGCTCTACCGGTCGTATCGTCCAGCTACATTGGGTGAAGTTGTCGGCCAAGAACATGTAACTGGCCCACTGCGCAGGGCCCTTGAAAACAACCGCATGCACCATGCCTACCTACTCTCAGGCCCACGTGGGTGTGGCAAGACCTCAACAGCACGAATTCTCGCCCGCTCCTTGAACTGCGAGCAGGGACCGACTCCGGATCCATGCGGTGTCTGTGAGAGTTGTATTGATTTGTCCGCGACGGGTTCAGGTTCAATTGACGTTATTGAACTTGATGCCGCCAGCCACGGTGGCGTGGATGACACTCGTGACCTACGGGAACGAGCAATGTTCGGTCCGGCGAAGTCGCGTTACAAGGTGTACATAATCGACGAGGCCCACATGATTTCGACGGCGGGCTTTAATGCACTATTGAAGTTGGTTGAAGAGCCGCCAGAGCACGTGCGTTTCATTTTTGCAACTACAGAATCTGACAAAGTATTGCCAACGATTCGTTCACGCACTCACAATTATGGTTTCAGGCTTGTCCCCGTCAAAATCTTGCAGGAACATTTGGCGAATATTTGTGCGAGTGAAAATATTCCTGCTGATCCGGCAGCGCTCGCGCTCATTGCTCGCGCAGGTGCAGGAAGCGTGCGCGACTCACTCTCAATTCTGGGTCAAGTTATTTCGGGTTGCGGACCGGAGGGTGTGACCTACCAGGAAGCGGTTCTCCAGTTAGGCATGACGGACGCTGCACTGCTCGATGAAACTGTTAATGCACTCATTGATCGTGACGGAGCTGCATTATTTAATGCAGTAGATCGTGTTATTGAATCAGGCAATGAGCCTCGGAGATTTGTCACCGATCTGCTAGAAAGAATCCGAGATCTGATTGTTTTGCAAAGCATTCCAGGTGCAGCGGAGAGTGGATTGATTCATGCACCGGAGGAAGTTATTGCAACCGAAGTAGCGCAAGCATCACGCATTGGTGCAGCGGAGTTGGCGCGTGCCGGCGACCTTGTGAATCGTGCACTCAGTGAGATCAAAGGGGCGACGGCTCCTCGACTTCAACTCGAACTGCTCATGGCCAAACTACTACTCCCTGCAACAGATGATTCAACCGATGGGCTTCGGGTGCGTCTTGAGCAACTTGAGCGCGGTGGAGTCGTTAACCACCAAATGCTGAGTGCACCGGCCTCACAGGTTTCGACTACTCCTGCCGTGGCTCCTAAAGCCGCTCCTGCAGTTGCGCCCGCACAGGCTGCACCAAATGTCCCCGCGCCACCCAAGAAGCCCGGTAAGCCCAGTAAGCCCAAAGACATTGTCGTGGAGGAGTTAGCTCCGGAAGTGGTGAGCGCTTCGGCTCCTAATTCGAATCCTGATGCAACTAATGTTTCCTCGTTTAGCGTTATGTGGCCTGCCGTCATGGATGCGCTGTTGAAATATTCGCGGGTTGCCTGGATGGGATTTACTGAGTCAACGCCGTTGTCATTTGAGAACGGCGTCTTGGCGGTTGGCGTCAAAGACTCGGGTCGTTACAACAACGTGAAATCAGGCGGACATGATGAACGATTGCGTCAAGCAATTCTTGATGTTCTTCAGGTTGATACAAAGATTGATGTTGTGTTGGGTGCAATGGGTGTTACGGGTTCAACAAATACTGTCGGTGGAACCACGATTGCCACACAGTCCGAAGAAGATGACACTCCCAGCATGGATGACACCGCCTCGGAGGAAGTAACCGGCGCTGACTTGATTGCGAAAGAATTAGGTGGCGTGTCAATAGGTGAGATTGAGAACGGTTAATCCACATGTATGAAGGAATTGTTCAAGACTTAATTGACGAATTGGGGCGCCTGCCAGGTGTTGGCCCTAAGAGCGCTCAGCGAATTGCATTTCACATTCTTAGCACCGACTCAGACGATGTAAAGCGTCTTGCTGAAGTCCTTCTTGAAGTCAAGGAAAAGGTTAAGTTTTGCGAGGTGTGCGGGAACGTCGCTCAGAGCGCACAATGTCGAATTTGCATTGACCCTAAACGCGATCCAAGTGTGATTTGCGTTGTGGAGGAACCAAAAGACGTCGTGGCAATTGAGAAGACTCGCGAGTTTCGGGGTCGGTACCACATTCTCGGTGGGTCAATAAATCCCATTGACGGAATTGGCCCCGATGACCTTCGGATCCGAGAATTAATGCCCCGCTTGGCTGACGGAAGTGTCACCGAGGTCATTTTGGCAACGGATCCCAACCTTGAAGGTGAAGCAACCGCGACGTATCTCTCACGCATGCTGGTTCCTTTGGGATTGACCGTCTCGCGGCTGGCAAGCGGGCTACCTGTTGGCGGGGATCTGGAGTACGCGGATGAAATTACGTTAGGTCGTGCATTCGCCGGACGGCGAACGGTCGGATCTTAATTCTCACCCCGCGGTGTCCATCGGAAAAAGTACGTTGCAAGCAGAGCCCCAAGAATAATCCAGATTACGAGCACAATCGCGGTCATGCCCAGTTCCCATGAACCACTGACCTCCATGGCTGCTGCGGAGTCTGGCAAAAAGACACTGCGCATGGCTTGAGTGAGCCATTTCAGTGGGAATAGTGATGCGAAGGACTGCATCCATTGCGGCAGGTCACTAAAAACAAAGAACACACCTGAAGTGAATTGCAGAACCAGAACAACCGGAGTAACCAATGCGGCCGCACCGCGTCCTTGTTTGGGCACAACCGAGTACGCAATCCCCAGCAGGGTGAAAGCAATAAGTCCCAGAACGCTCACCCAAATAAAAGTGAAGATTGCCAACGTTGTTGTGGGAATGTCGGTCCCGAAAAAGAGAACGCCAACAGCGATCAAAATGGTGACCTGAGCAATGTATGCCACAAATACCATTCCGATTTTCCCGACAAAGAAAGCGGCGGGCGGCAACGGTGTCCCCTGAAGGCGTTTCAGGGTTCCGTCCTCACGCTCCATGGGAATTGCAATAGCGAGGTTTTGAAAGGAGGTGTAAAGAATCCCAGAGGCGATCATTCCCGCTACAAAGTACTGCGAAAACGTAATGCCGGATCCACCGAGATCCTGTCCACTAAATACTGAACCGAAAATTACCAGGAGAATCATCGGCAGAAGAAAATTGAAAACTGCAGATTCACGGTCTCTAAAGAATTGCTTGAGTTCTATTCCGACTCGTCCTATGCCCATCGTTATCGTGCGAATCTGCAATGTGCGAATTCGAGTTGAATTCATCCTTGTTCACCTGCGTTCAGGTCACGATCCTGGGCGATCAACTCAAGGTAGGCATCTTCCAAACTGGTCCGACGCACCGAAAGATTGGGGATTTCAGTGTCGAACCTGAGACCAAGTTCGGCAATGAATGCTGTGGGTTCGTTGGTGGGGAAACTCATCTCTCGCCCGTCTTCACTCCAACCAACGATTGCATCACTTCTATGACCAATTGAGTCGGGTGAACCTTGAGCAACAATTCGACCCCGTGCAATGACCGCAACCCGATCTGCGAGGTATTGGGCTTCGTCCAGATAGTGGGTTGTTAGCAGGATCGTGGTGCCCTCTGATTTGAGGCGTTCAATGAGCACCCAGAACTCGCGGCGCGCCTCTGGATCGAAGCCAGTTGTGGGTTCATCAAGGAAAAGTACGTCCGGGTTGCCGATTATCCCCAGAGCAACGTCAAGTCTGCGTCGTTGACCGCCACTGAGTTTTCCATTGCGTGAACGTGACTTCTCGGTCAACCCAACCGCGGCAATTACGTGCTCGGGATCTGCTGGATTGGGGTAGTAACGGGCAAACTGCTTGATCGTCTCCTCCACGGTGAGGTCAGCCATGTCACTTGCATTTTGCAAAACGATCCCAATTTTTGCCCGCCATGCACCGGTTGCTTTACCGGGGTCAACACCCAGCACCTCAGCCTCTCCGCCGTCGCGCTTCCGGTAACCTTCGAGGATTTCGGTCAGTGTGGTTTTCCCGGCACCATTGGGGCCAAGAAGGGCAAGGCATTCCCCTGAAGCCACCTGGAGTGAAACCCCTGCAAGTGCAGTGAAATCGCCATAGGTCTTGGTGACATTGAGGGCACTGATTGCGTGTGTGTTGGCCATGTGCTCCTCGATCGTGATTGGTGCTCATTACCCATGATACCCGTTCAGACTAAACTTCATCTCGTGTCCCTAATCGTTCAAAAGTACGGCGGTTCCAGCCTCGCTGATGCCGCCAGCGTAAAACGCGTGGCTCGTCGAATAGTTGACACAAAAAAGGCTGGCCATGAAGTGGTCGTGGTCGTCTCCGCAATGGGGGATTCAACCGATGAACTGATGGATCTCGCACAACAGGTGTCCCCCCTGCCACCGGCACGTGAGTTGGACATGCTGCTCACTGCGGGTGAGCGAATCTCTATGGCACTTCTGGCCATGGCAATTTCTGACCTTGGTGCGGTATCACGTTCCTACACTGGGTCCCAGGCTGGCCTCATTACCGACTCGGCACACGGCGCGGCGCGAATCATCGATGTAACACCGGGTCGGATCACGGAGGCCCTGGAAAAGGGCGCGATCCCGATTGTGGCTGGTTTCCAAGGGGTCGCTCAAGACACAAAGGACATTACGACCTTGGGTCGCGGGGGTTCTGACACCACCGCGGTTGCTCTGGCTGCATCACTTCAAGCCGATTCTTGTGAGATTTACACAGATGTGGACGGAGTTTTCACAACGGATCCACGAGTCGTGAAGAAGGCATCAAAGATTGATTTTATTACCTATGAGGAAATGCTCGAGCTTGCTGCCGTTGGCGCGAAGGTCTTACACCTGCGTTGCGTTGAGTACGCCCGACGATTCAATGTACCGATTCACGTCCGTTCATCATTTTCACAAGAAGAAGGCACGTGGGTGCTTTCAGCCCAAGGTGTTGCTGAAGCATTCAAGGAAGGGAAGCTCGTGGAGCAGCCAATTATTTCAGGTGTAGCCGCAGACATCAAAGATGCCAAGATCACGGTTGTTGGTGTTCCCGACAAACCGGGTGAGGCCGCGGCGATCTTCCGAGCATTGGCCGATGCAAAAGTAAACCTTGACATGATTGTCCAGAACGTCTCGTCGACCGCGACAGGACGAACCGACGTCACATTTACCTGCCCTGCTGATTCAGTTAATCCTGCGATGGAAGCTTTGAATGCAGCCCGAGGCAACATTGATTTTGAGTCACTCAGCGTGGACAAGGAGATTGCGAAGGTCTCACTTGTTGGCGCGGGTATGCGCTCACACCCGGGTGTTTCCGCAGACTTCTTCACTGCACTAGCAAATGCGGGGGTTAACGTGGAAATGATTTCAACCTCTGAGATCCGGATCTCAATTGTTACTCGCGCTGACTTAGCTAACACTGCGGTTGAGGCATTACACACCGCCTTCGGATTAGATTCCGACGGTGAAGCGGTCGTCTATGCAGGAACGGGTCGTTAGAGCAATGGCTGGTAAGAATATTGCAGTTGTTGGTGCAACAGGACAGGTTGGAGCGGTTGTCCTTCGCCTACTCGATGAACGGAATTTCCCAGTTGATCAAATGCGGGTCATGTCCTCTGCCCGCTCAGCCGGAAAGAGCATCACCTGGAAGGGTGAAAAGTATGTAGTTGAGGACACGGCAACCGCTGATTTGGCAGGAATAGATATCGCTATCTTTTCTGCAGGTGGTGCCACCTCAAAGGAATTGGCACCTAAATTTGCGGCGGCCGGTGCGATAGTGATTGATAACTCCTCAGCCTGGCGAATGGATCCCGATGTACCCCTCGTGGTCAGCGAAGTGAATCCACATGAAGTCAATAATGCAGTAAAAGGCATTATTGCCAACCCAAATTGCACCACCATGGCGGCCATGCCGGTTCTCAAGGTTCTCAATGAGCTTGCTGGATTACAGCGCTTAATTGTGACAACGTTTCAGGCCGTCTCGGGAAGTGGGCTGGCAGGTGTGCAGGAATTAACAACTCAGGTTGAGGCCGCAATGACCCAAGATGTTGCTGGACTCACACACGACGGAAGCACCGTTAATTTCCCAGAACCTGAAAAGTATGTTCGCACAATTGCATTTGATGTGATTCCACTTGCCGGATCAATTGTCACTGACGGCAGTGAAGAAACTGATGAAGAACAGAAGTTGCGTAATGAGAGTCGAAAGATTCTAGGTCTGCCTGATCTACTTGTATCCGGCACTTGTGTCCGTGTTCCGGTTTTCACAGGTCATTCGCTCAGCATCAATGCCGAATTTTCACGCGACGTAACTCCTGATCAAGCAGCCGAGGTGTTAAAGGGAGCTCCGGGTGTTGAACTCACTGACGTTCCTACCCCATTGCAAGCGGCGGGGGCTGACCCCACATTCGTTGGCCGGATCCGACAAGACCAGAGTGCGCCGGGGAACAAAGGACTTGTATTTTTTGTTAGTAGTGACAATCTACGCAAAGGCGCGGCACTGAACGCCGTCCAAATTGCCGAACTACTTGTTTAACGCGTAATTGAGATTCAGGTAATCGGCTGAATAGATTTGCGAAATCAATTCGATCGCTTCGGTCGTGAAATATTCATCCGTTCGTGTTCCTGCGTGAGTTGATTTCTTGCAATAGAACTGTCCATCAAGATCCGGTGTATTCGTCAATTGGGCAACCTGATCCCATGACTGGTCCAAATCCTCCAAATGAATCAGCGAATCAAAATTGATAATCCCGATTCCAATGTGATCGCTTTGTCTGCGCCAATGTGGATCTTGCTCACGAGAGGGTTGGGCCGCGATGACCTGGAGGAACTCTTCAAATGTAACGGTATCGGCAGCTTTACCGCCGAGCGCTTCAGTGATTTCTTCGCTCTGTCGCAGGCCCTGCATGATCTTTTCCAGGTAACCGCTCAGCGCACGAGTGCCGGGATTTCGAACGACCGTGAAGCGCTTGTAGTTCTTTGCGGTGAATACTTCCTCCAACAGGTCGCTGGGAAGTTGATAAGGGCGCACATGAGCACCAGACTTGAGCCCGTTGTGGGGCTTGTCGAGGAAGCGTTGGGCGTGGGTTTCATTGAGTCGGGCGCCTTCAAGCGCGCCAAGGGTTGCTTTCATGGTTCCGCACCCAGCTTTGGGAACCTCCACATAGACATATTTATTTACTAAGGAAATGTGGGTGTGGAAGTTGACGGAACGCCAGCCCATTGACTTGACGTACTCCCGAGTCGTTGGACCTAGGTCACTGCGGGTTGGCCGCCGGTCAATCACCCTGAAACTTTAGGCAACGGCACTCAAAGGATTGTGTCGGGGTGGCGGGATTCGAACCCACGGCCTCTTCGTCCCGAACGAAGCGCGCTACCAAGCTGCGCCACACCCCGTGGCAAGCGCTGAGGAGTGAGCTACTTCTCCTCGCGTGAAGTGAGTGTAATCAAAGTTGCTTCCGGCGGACAAGCAAATCTAAAGGGTGCGTAACGTGAACATCCCAGTCCAGCGGATACATGAAGGGCGGAGTCGTGATGGTGGGACAGTCCACGTGCACGCTTGGTATCGAGATCGCAGTTGGTAACCAAGGCACCGTAGCCCGGAACTCGAAGTTGTCCACCGTGAGTGTGACCGGCGAGAATTAATTGGGTGTTGTCCGCTGCCATCGCGTCCAGCACTCGAAGGTAGGGCGCGTGAACAACACCAAGAGTGAGATCAGCTTCACCATTGAAATCATTAGTGATTCCGTGATAGTCGTCCCGATCAATATGTGGGTCGTCAACACCTTTAACGCTGATCAATCGCCCGTCGACTTTCCAATCAACTTGAGTATTAGTTAAATCGAGCCACCCGTGACCAGTCATGCCGTTGGCAAGTGGCTTCCAATCCAGCATGGGTCGTGTTGGAGTGAGTTGGCTTGGTCCGGAAAAGTATTTAATCGGATTAATCGGTTTGGGTGCGTAGTAATCGTTACTACCCAAGACAAAGGCGCCCGGTAGGTCTAACAGTGGGTCAAGGGCATTGAGGGCACTGGAAACACCATCCTCATGTGAAAGGAAGTCGCCGGTTGCAACAACTGCATCGGGATTGAGCGATGCCAATGAACGTACCCATTGAGATTTTGTTTCTTGCCCGGGGACCATATGTAGATCGGAAATATGCAGCAACCGAATTGGTGCTTGGCCCGGTGCAAGAACGGGAATATGAATTCGGCGAAGGGTGAATCTCTTTGTTTCAAGGTGTGCGTAAGCCAACGCTCCAAGACCGGCAGCGGCGGTCGCTGTCAGTGCCTTAATGGGTGAAATCATGTGACCATATTCCCACCCACTGCCAGAGAGTGGAACAATGCCTACATGTCTACTGACCTCAAGGCTCAACTAAAAGCTGATTTAACCTCCTCGATCAAGGCGCGTGATGAACTCAAGTCAGCGACCTTGCGCATGGTGCTTACGGCGATCACGAATGAGGAAGTGTCGGGGAAAGAGTCCAAAGTTCTCACCGATGAGGATGTCCTTACGGTACTTGCTCGAGAAGGAAAGAAGCGACGCGAAAGTTTTGTGGCTTACACGGATGCCAATCGTCCCGAATTGGCGGCACGCGAGAATGCAGAGTTGGAAGTTATTTCCCTGTACTTGCCAGAGCAGTTAAGCGAAAAAGAGGTGGAAGCAATCGTTGCTGCCGCAGTTGAGCAGATTTCAGGAAGTGGAGTTACCGGCGGTGCTGCAATCGGCGCTGTTATGAAAATTGTTCAGCCGCAGGTCAAGGGACGTGCTGACGGCGGGCTCGTCGCAGGTTTGGTCAAGCAAGCCCTCGTCAATTAGGGAACGAGATTGTCGGTTGGAGTCTCAGCAGGAGCTGGGTTCTCGAAAACCTCAGGTTCAGGCGCTGGTTCTTCCACGGGAACTTGGAGTGAGTCAGGATCCGTATTGTCAAAAGTTGTCTCACCCTCAGGAATGAAAACTTCCTCTGCTGGTTCCTCTGGCTTTGGGGCCACATAAGGCGCGACCGTGAATTGGGTCCGCAAATCAAAATTAACAATGGGAAGATTGGCCGATGCGGCCAGCATCGACTCTTTCCAGATAGGACCGGGAAGTGTTCCGCCGTAAACCTGTCGGTAGTACTTGCCATTGATCGTGATGTCCTTGAGGGGGAATGCGTAACCTCCGCGTGGGTCTCCTACCCACACTGCTGAAGCAACCTGCGGTGTGAAGCCAGCAAACCAGACTGCTGCGGATTCATTGGTTGTACCTGTCTTTCCGGCCACAGGTCGGTCACCTAGATTCATGGCCGCGCCTGTTCTTCCGGAAATGTATCCGTCGACAACCCCGTTGAGCATCACAGTGACACCGTCAGCGACTTCTCGATCTAAAACTTGGCGGCAGTCACCATTGGGGATCGGGAGTTTTGCACCATCACGATCCCGAATTTCGAGGATCGGAACAGGTTCGCAGTAGCGCCCATGGGCCGCGAATGTTGCATAGGCATTTGCCAAGGAAAGTGGCGCAATCTCCATGGTTCCCAAAGTAAATGAAGGTACCCGTAAGAGCGGGTCTCCGTTGCCAAGAGTTACCCCAAGTGACTCAGCAATATCCGCGGGCCGACAAATCCCCGTCCGCTCCTCAATCGCCATGAAGTATGTATTGGTGGAATAAGCAGTTGCTTGCGCCATATTCAGTGTGCCGGAGGTGGTTGAATTACGGACAGTTACCGGTTCGTAGATCGCACCCGTGTCACAATTTTTAAACTCGGTAAATGTGTTGGGGCTTGGGGAACTGATGTATTCATTGGGTGAAATCCCCGCCTCAAGTGCTGCCGCAAGGGTGAAAATTTTGAATGTAGACCCTGCTTGCATTCCAATGGTTCCACCCATGCTTTGGGGCGCGTTGTAGTTGTAGGTCGTGTTCCCTCGACCGCTAGTTCCCCAATTGCGGTTTTGGGTCATTGCAATTATCTGTCCGGTGCCAGGTTGCACCATTGAGATTGCGGCTGCTTTGCCACTTGGGTCATCAATGGGAATAGTTGAGTTGACAACCTCGGCTACTGCCTTTTGTACAGTCGGGTCAAGTGTGGTTGTGATGGTGTAGCCACCTCGACGAAGGAATGCCTCGCGTTCTTCGGGGGTCTCACCGAAAATATTGTTTTCACGGATCGATTGCAAAACGTAATCACAGAAGAACGGTGCATAACTTGAGGTGCACCCGTTAGAGACCTGGGTTGGATTGAGGAGTGCTTGCATCGGAATTTTTTGTGCCCGCTCGGAGTCGGCCTGTGAAATGTAGCCGAGGGAAGCCATGCGATCTAAAACAATATTGCGCCGCTCAGCTGAGAGTTCCGGGTTGCGAATTGGATCGTAGGAAGTTGGCCGCTGAACAATTCCTGCGAGGGTTGCAGCCTCCGCGAGAGTGAGGTTCGCGGCTGGCTTTGAAAAGTAGCGCCGGGAAGCGGCTTCGACTCCATAGGCACCCGATCCAAAGTAGGCGATGTTGAGATATCGGGAAAGGATTTCGCCTTTCGTAAATCGTTTCTCGAGCGCCAGTGCTAACCGAACTTCTTTGATTTTGCGGGCTGAGTTATCACCGCGCGCGGCGTCAAGTTCTTCAGCGCTGGTGGCCTGGTTCACCAAAACGTTCTTCACATATTGCATGGTGAGGGTTGAAGCACCTTCAGAGATTTCACCGGAACTGGCATTAGACGCTGCTGCCCGAACAATTCCTCGGAAGTCAACGCCATTGTGGTCGAGGAAACGGGCGTCTTCCACCGCGACGGTCGCCTGCCGCATGATCGGGGCGATACTTTCTAAGGGGACTTCAATGCGATTCTGGTAATAAATGGTGGCTAAAACTGACCCATCGGAAGTCAGGATCACACTTCGTTCGGGGAGGGGTGGGGTGTTCAATTCGTCGGGCAGGGACTCGAAGTCCCGGACAACGTCGCGGGTGAGCACACCGAGGCTGCCGGCAAACGGAATAAGCATGAGTCCAACCAGAAGGCCAGCGAGGACGGAAATGCCCATAATGGCTCCCACAGCGGTCGCAATCGAGCCTGTGGAACGCCTTTCCCGGGACATATTCATCAGACGTCAAGGGTAGGTCCCTCGTTCCCGATATCCAAAGGCATCCCACTTAATCTGGATATGGCCCCGCTTCCTAGGGGTAAATTCACGGGGGACTTTGTGCAAACTTTCCCAAAATAAAAAACTATTGACTCTCGGTTGCCAGCGGAGCATAGTTCGGCAGGTACGGCGGCGAGGGGCAAATATGCCCAGGGGCCTCGCTGCGGGGGCATCTAGAGGAGGAGGAAGCGCACATATGTCAATTGCAACCGAATGGGCCATAAATGCAGCTTGTCGCAACACCGATCCGGACACACTCTTTGTTCAGGGAGCCGCTCAGAACCGCGTAAAGGCGATTTGTTTGGGCTGTGAAGTTCGCACCGAGTGTCTCTCAGACGCCTTGGATAACCGGGTTGAGTTTGGGGTGTGGGGCGGCATGACCGAAAGGGAGCGCCGGGCACTTCTTCGACGCCGACCCAATGTTTCCTCTTGGAAAACACTGCTCATGAGCGCACAGAACGAATATGAGCGCCAGTCATTCCTGAGTGCAACGGATCGCGCTTCCTAAAATCCGGCAAGTTCGTTACCAAGTGATCCCTTGGTTAGCCAAGGCTTCACCGATTTCACGCAGTCCGGCCAAATCATGAACGTCCTGCGCCAAAGCGGGAATCGGTTGCACGGAAACATTCGGGTGAGCAGCGGTGAATCTCATCGCAAGGTGCTTCTGTCGTTCTTTAATTTCCATCCGCTGCGCGTGCAGTTCAAGTAGTGCTGAGGTCAACTGCCCTTCACCTTCTGCCGTGAGTTTTTGGGCCGCGGCCAGTACTTGATCTTGGGTAAGTCCAGTTTCGGGAACTTCTTGAACTCGGTTGAGAATTAATCCACCCAAAGGCATGGAATCCTGGTTGAGCCGCTCTACAAAGTAAGCAGCCTCGCGCAATGCATCACGCTCGGGCGCGGCAACGACAATAAACTCTGTGCCAGAATCCTTGAGGAGTGCATATGTTGCATCGGCTCGCTCGCGGAAGCCACCAAAAGTCGTATCAATGTCAGCGACAAAGTTCCCCACGTCAGCGAGCACTTGTGCACCGAGGAGTTTGCTCAGGACATTGGTAAAGATTCCAAACCCGAGGGCTGCGATCCTGCCGATTCCACGACCGGCACCTCGGGCGGGTGCGGTAATGATCCGAATCAATCGCCCGTCAAGAAATGATCCGAGTCGCGCCGGCGCGTCGAGAAAATCGAGCGCATTACGACTTGGTGGGGTATCAACGATGATCAGATCCCATTGAGATTGTGCGCGTAACTGTCCGAGCTTTTCCATCGCCATGTATTCCTGGGTTCCAGCAAATGAAGAGGAAAGTGCTTGGTAGAAAGGATTACTCAGAATTTTTTCGGCGCGCTCAGGGTCACTGTGAGACTCAACGACTTCATCGAATGTGCGCTTCATGTCGAGCATCATGGCGCTTAGTGATCCGTTGGAAATTCCAGCAACAGCACGCGGAGTGTTATCAAGTTCGGTAAGTCCCATGGCCTGCGCGAGTCTGCGCGCAGGATCAATTGTGAGGACACAAACATTGCGACCAAGTTCGGCCGCTCTAAGACCCAAAGCCGCTGCTGTAGTTGTTTTACCAACTCCACCGGAACCAGTGCAGACAATTATGTGCTTGTCGGGGTTGGTAAGAATCGCATCGATGTCTAATGTCACGTTACTACTCCTCACCAATTCCTGAGGCGGTCATGAGTGCGGCAAGTTCGTAGAGCCCTCCCAAATCAATCCCGCTTGGTAAGAGTGGCAAGACAAAGATGGGGAGCCCTCGCTGTGTCAAACGCTCAAATTCAGTTATTTCCAAGTCAACGCGCTCGGCATGATCGCTAGCTTCCGTTAGTAACGCGTCAATGAGTTGAGGTGTCGCCATCAATCCGGATTGCGAAATTTCATTTTCAATTTCCGACTTGGGAAGTTGTCCAGCAATCGCCATTGAACGCTGCGTCGCATCAAGTTGTGGTGGTCTGGTCATGTTGACAAAGATTCCACCAACAGGAAGTCCATTTACTTCGAGATCGGTGACGCCGTCGAGGGTTTCCTGTACTGGCATTTCTTCAAGGAGCGTTACCAAGTGAATTGCGGTTTGTTCTGAGGCGATCACGCTCATTACTGAATCGGCGTGTGACTTGATCGGGCCCACCTTGGCAAGACCAGAGACTTCACCATTCACATTCAAAAACCGAGTGATGCGTCCGGTAGGGGGAGCATCGAGGATTACGTAGTCGTAAGCATTTTCTTGCTTCTTTTCCTTGCGTTTAACTACTTCACAGGCTTTTCCGGTGAGCAACACGTCACGCAGGCCCGGTGCGATTGTGGTTGCAAAATCCACAGCACCCATCTTGCTCAAGGCCGAGCCGGCTCGGCGCAACTTGTAAAACATCTCAAGGTAGTCCAGAAGCGCATCCTCGGTGTCAACTGCGAGGGCCCACACTTCACCACCCCCCGGCGCCACCGCAATTTTGCGTTCTTCATAGGGCAATGGAGGAGTGTCGAAGAGTTGAGCAATTCCCTGGCGGCCCTCAACTTCCATGAGCATGGTCCTGTGCCCGTCTTTGGCAAGGGCGATCGCTAACGCTGCGGCAATTGTTGTCTTGCCCGTCCCACCCTTCCCCGTCACAACATGAAGGGTTGCCTTAGGCCAATTTTGCACACGTTCACTGTACCTACCCCCCGCGCGTTACGCTCACCTCATGACAAATTGGGAATATGTGACCGTGCCGCTGTTGGTTCATGCAACTAAGCAAATCCTCGATACATGGGGAGAAGACGGCTGGGAACTCGTTCAAGTAGTTCCAGGTCCCAATCCAGACAACATGGTCGCCTACATGAAACGCCCGAAAGGTTAAGGGCCAACCGATGTCTGCCGTTGAAGATCGCCTAGCCGAATTGGGTTTGAGTGTCCCGGAGGTGTCGCCCCCGCTGGCCGCCTATGTCCCGGCCGTGATCAGTGGCTCCTACGTCTATACCTCCGGCCAGCTACCCATGATTGCAGGGGCATTGCAGGCGACCGGTCGTCTCGGCGAAGGTATCGACATTGATCAAGGTACGGCACTGGCCCAGATTTGCGCATTGAACGCTATTGCAGCGATCAAAAACGTGATCGGGGATCTGGACCGAGTAATTCAGGTAGTTCGCGTGACCGGATTTGTCGCTTCGACACCGGAATTCACCTCGCAGCCCGCCGTGATCAATGGTGCAAGCAATTTATTGGGCATCGCTTTTGGTGGAGCGCATTCGCGTTCAGCCGTGGGTGTTGCAGCGCTACCGCTTGGTGCACCCGTTGAAGTCGACATGATTGTTGAGTTCAAGTAGCACGTGGAACGCCTTTCACTAACCGAACGTGTGCGGTCTGTCGCCACGGGCGACGGACGGTGGAAAATACCTGACGCTGAACCAGCCTCTACCGTTGTGATAGCCCGACCAGCGACTTCTGGTTTTGAAGTGCTCCTCATGCAACGCAGTTCCACCATGGCATTCGCGCCCAACATGGCAGTTTTCCCTGGAGGACGAGTTGACCCGAAGGATCATGCATTTCCCGATCCATTTGTCGCTTGCGCAATCCGCGAAGTACATGAAGAGGTGGGATTGGAACTTACCTCTCTAATAGCTCTTGACCACTGGATCACTCCAGAAGTTGAACCAATGCGATACGACGTGCGTTTCTATTTATCAGTTGTAGAGGCGCACGTTGAAGGTGCCTTGGTTACGACTGAGGCGCACAACATGTTGTGGTTGACACCGGGGCAAGCTCACGCCAGATCACTCGAAGGATCACTCCCCATGTTACGCCCAACGCAGGTTGCCCTTACGGAGTTGGGCCTGAGTAAAAATATTAAACAGCTCACCGCATTCGCTCGGAAGCGCGATATTGTGCCAAGACTTCCAAGGCCGGTCCTCGAAAGTTCAGGCGAGATTCGTTGGGACCTGGTGAACGGGCGTACGGGTGAACTCATGCAAGCCAATGTGGGGAAGGCGAAGCAGGAAACCACAGGCAGTCATGACTAATAACGAATTGACACCAGCATGGACCGGTGGTGTGATCGCCTCTGATGTCAATTGCGTGTTAGCACCTAATCCGTCACCGTGGACACTCGAAGGAACGAATACCTATGTCATTGGTGAAGTAGGTGGTCGGCAGGTAATTGTTGATCCCGGCCCAGCAGATCGCGAGCATTTACAGCGGGTTTCCCAACTAGCACAAGGTCCCATCGCTGCAATCGTGTTAACCCACGCGCACATTGACCACTCCGAAGGTGCACCCGATCTCTCGGAACTTGTTGGTGCACCGGTCATTTCTAGCAGGGAGATCTCTGGACTGGATTTAGGTTCGGTTGAGTTACTTATGCATCGCACCCCGGGTCATAGCTCAGACAGCGTCTGTATCACTGTTACTTCACCTTCGGGTCGCTACCTTCTTAGCGGTGACACAATTTTGGGTCGTGGGACAACACTTGTCGCCCATCCTGACGGCGTACTCAGCGAATACTTTGACTCACTGCGTCAGCTCCGCGATCACTGCAATGACCAGGGGATCACCATGCTGCTGCCAGGACATGGTCCAATTTCCGAATCACCCGTCGGACTCATTGATTTCTATGAAAAGCACCGACTCGAACGACTTGACCAAATTCGTGCAGCATTAAAAGAAGGCAACACAACGATTGAATCAATTACCAGTCTTGTCTACGCGAATGTCGATCCACAGGTGCGAATCGCCGCCGAAGTTACAGTTGCAGCTCAACTTCACTACCTGGAAAAAGAGGCGTTGGGCTGACTACTCGTTTATAGTAACGTTATGCGTTACTATATGAGTTGTGATCGTTTCGTTTGCCAACAAGGAGACGGACCGTCTTGCTAGCGGGCAGCGGGTGCGAAGGTTCATGTCCGTTGAATCGATCGCTAGGCGAAAGCTCCGGCAGCTAGACATCGCTGGTCGCTTAGACGACTTGAGGGTCCCTCCAGGTAATCGACTGGAGGAACTTAAGGGCAGTCGAAAAGGCCAGATGAGCATTCGTATTAATGATCAATGGCGGGTGTGTTTTCGTTGGACGGCAGCAGGCCCAATAGATGTTGAAATCGTTGACCATCACTAGAAGTGTGAAGGGAGCAGGAGATGCCACGTTTACTTGATCCGGTGACTCCGGGGGAGTTGCTGTGGGAAGAGTTCATGTCTCCAATGGGTTTGTCTCGTTACCGTCTGGCCAAGGAAATTGGTGTCCCCGCTCAGCGCATCGGTGACATCGTCAGCGGAAAGCGCGCGATCACAGCTGATACCGACTTGAGATTGTGTCGCTTCTTTGGTCTATCCGATGGTTACTGGTTGCGTGCCCAGACTGCTTACGAGATCGAGGTAGCCCAGCGTGAACTGGCGCCGGTGCTGAAGAAGATCAAGCCGTGGGCCAATACTGCTGCCTGAGCGCGAACACGGATTGAATTAACGAGCGCGCTTGCCCAGTCTTTCAACGTCAAGGATTAACACTTGACGTGATTCCAAAGAGATCCACCCGCGTTGGGCAAAGTCCGCGAGTGCCTTGTTTACTGTTTCGCGTGATGCACCAACGAGTTGGGCGATTTCCTCTTGGGTCATGTCGTGGGTTACCAGGAGACCACCAGGGATCATGGTTCCAAACTTCTCACCCAGTTCCATGAGCGCTTTTGCTACTCGACCGGGAACGTCACTGAATACAAGGTCGGCCATTGCTTCGTTGGTGCGACGAAGCCGGCGGGCAAGTGCTTGAAGTAGCGCTGCGGCAACCTCGGGGCGACCGGCAAGCCATGGCATGAGTTGCGCATTACCTAAACGAACCACGCGAGCTTCGGTGAGCGCTGTCGCGGATGCCGCTCGAAGTCCTGGGTCGAACAGACTGAGTTCACCAAACATTTCACCGGGGCCAAGCACTGCCATAAGTGACTCACGTCCATCAGTGGATGCGTGTCCAAGTTTGACCTTGCCTTCAAGAATGAGATACAACTGGTCGCCGGGCTCGCCTTCGTGGAAGATCACTCCACCCTTAGGGACAACTTGCTCGACAAGTAGTTCCATCAGTGCCGCGGCGCCATCTTCGTCCACTGATGCAAACAGTGGGGACTGATGCAGGACTGAATCCATGTGATCCACGGCGTAACCCTTTCGGCAAATTTTGTTTCAGGAAAAATACTAGGAAGTCCCAGTAAGGGGCACTTTATTGGATCCATGGAAACCTTTGTGCAGGTCGGGGGGCGTGAACCGTTTCATGGGGACTTAATCTAGGAGGGTGCCAAGCGCCCCAAAGCCCCAAATTGCCCCAGATCCGGTGCTGGTCAAGAACGCTCGTTGGATATTCCGTGAATTGGCTCAGACCTACCCGGACGCTGGTCCGGAACTGGATTTCACCTCGCCGCTGGAGCTTCTTGTCGCCACAATTCTCAGTGCTCAATGCACCGATCGCCGGGTAAATGCGGTCACCCCGGCACTTTTCGCCAAATACCCCGATGCTTCGGCTTACGCTTCGGCGAGCCAAGAAGAGATTGAGGAACTGATCCGACCGACGGGTTTCTACCGGACCAAGGCGACCACCATTATTGGGATGGGGGCCAAACTCACCCACGATTTCGGCGGTGAAGTCCCCTCAACGGTTGAAGAACTTGTCAGTTTGCCCGGAGTCGGTCGCAAGACCGCTTTTGTTGTGATGGGCAATGCTTTTGGTCTTCCAGGAATTACGGTTGACACTCATTTTGGTCGTTTGGCTCGCAGATTTGGATGGACCACCAACACCGACCCGGTCAAAATTGAGCGTGACATAGAACGTATTTTCCCGGAAAAAGACTGGACTCGGCTCTCCCACCTTCTCCTGTGGCATGGTCGTCGGGTCTGTCACGCACGTAAACCTGCGTGTGGAGCTTGCTCTATTGCCAAAAAATGTCCTTCATTCGGCGAAGGGCCGACGGACGTTGCCGAAGCAGAAAAATTAGTCAAGTCACAAGGTCGAGCATGAGTCGTTACCTAAGCGTTGGGAGAAGTCGACCTATTGTTGTGGTTCTTGCGGCCACCGTCATTTCCTTGAGTGCTTGTTCAAGTTCGGAAACCGCGGGTGAATTGGTGAATCAACCAAGTTCGAACTCGAGCAGCAGCCAAACGCAACCACCTGATGTTGATCGCGAGCCAGAGTTGCTGGCGCTCATGCAAGAAGTTAATTTGGATCCATGCCCCACTCCCGCAGTTAATCCTGATGCTGCAATTCCCGGATTGCCCGACCAAGTTTTTGAATGTCTCGGTGACGCGTCTTCGATTTCCCTCGCACAAGTTCGCGGTACACCCTTAGTTGTCAACGTGTGGGCCTCTTGGTGCCCGCCGTGCATTGAGGAGTTGCCCCTGCTCAATAAAGTTTCGCGAGAACTTAAGGGTGAAGTGGATTTCATTGGTATCAACATTGAAGACGATTCAACGAAGGCACTGCAATTGATGCAAGACTTTGGCATTTCTTATCCATCGGTCATTGATCGATCAGGGGACACTCGTGCACCGCTGACAATTCCTGGACCACCGGTCACTTACTTTGTGACTTCGCAAGGTGTGATTACAGGGCGTTGGGACGGGGCAATTCCGAACGAGAAAACATTTAATTCACTATTGCAAAAACATTTAGGAATTACCAGGTGAACTGGTTAACTCAAGGAACCCTTATTCCAGAGTCACTTGACTCTTTGCCGCAGTGGTTAAACCCGGTCGTGACCGCGGTTGACGGACTTGAAGCTAAAGAACTGACCCAATTCATTCCAACGGTTGGTGAGGGAGTTCACTCAGCCGTACTTGTGCTTTTTGGGGATCAGCAAGATATTCTCATAATTGAACGCGCCACCAATAATCGTTCCCACAGCGGGCAGTCGGCGTTTCCTGGCGGGCGAGTAGAAGATAGTGACCGGTCGGCAATTGCGGCCGCGCTGCGTGAAGCCAACGAGGAAACAGGTGTGGACCCGCAGGGAGTCACCCCATTTGCCTTACTTCCAGATCTATGGATCCCAGTGAGTAACTACGTGGTCTCTCCGGTATTGGGATGGTGGCATGAATCCAGCGCGATCGGTCCGCGGGATGCGCAGGAAGTGGCGAGCGTTCACCGGATCCCCATCGCTGACTTCATCAATCCTGACAACCGAGTCCGGATTCGACACCCTTCGGGCTACATGGGTGACGCCTTCGAGGTGAATGAACTTTTGGTGTGGGGATTTACGGGTGGGCTGCTCTCAACCCTGTTCGAACTCTCGGGCTGGAGTATCCCCTGGGATCGAGACCGAGTTGTGAATGTATGAATAGGCAACCACGGTGAACACGGTTGACTGGATTTTACTGGGAGCCTTGGCAGTTTTTGCTTGGGCCGGTTGGCGTCAAGGATTTGTGGCAGGGGTTCTGAGTTTTGCCGGTTTTCTCGGCGGAGGTATCTCAGCCTTATTGTGGTTGCCAAGCCTGATCAAGTCATTCGTCACCGACCAAACCCTTTCAGTGATCGTTTTGGGAGTGGCTGTTTTAGCGAGTGCGATCCTAGGACAAGTGTTGTTTTCCATTCTTGGTCGGCGATTACGGGATAGCCTGACGTGGCGGCCGGTAAAGTTTGTTGACTCGTTTGCTGGATCCGCACTGAATGTTTTGGCTTTTGCGCTGGTCGGTTGGGTTATTGCCAGCGTCCTGGTATTTATGCCAAATAATTCAATAGCGGGTCAAATAGGCCAGTCCCAAGTTTTGTCAACACTTGATGCGATTGTTCCCAATCAGGCCCGAACGTTGTTCAAAAATGTCAGCACCTTGGTTGGACAAACGGGAATACCAAGAATTGTTTCCGGTTTTGGACAGGTTCCTTCTACTAACGTTGCTGAGCCTGAATCGAGTATTTCACAGAGTGTTTTCCCGGTCATTGAAACTTTTACGGTCCGCCTCACAGGTGATGCCCAAGAGTGCAACGAGAGTGTTTCAGGTTCTGGTTTTTATTTTGCACCCGGTCGACTCCTAACAAATGCACACGTAGTCGCAGGCGCACAAGACATTCAAGTTCGCCTTGCCGGCTTTGAGAACTCGGTTCCCGGTCAAGTAATTTACTTTGATCCAGAAAAAGATGTTGCGGTGATTGCAACGCGAGAGCTCGAGTCACGGATTGCCCTCTTTTCCAGGGGGAAGGCAGAAATTGGCGACAATGCAGCCGTGGCGGGCTATCCGGGTGGCGGAGACCTCATGGTCACTCCGGCTCGTATCAGTGGAATCCTGAGCGCTCGTGGTGAGAATATTTACGGAGATGTTGAAGTTGAGCGACAGGTTTACTCAATGAGATCTAATGTGATTCCAGGTAACAGTGGCGGTCCACTGGTAAACAGTGATGGCCAAGTTCTTGGACTGGTATTTGGCTCCAATACAGACTCTGATGTGGGTTACGCATTGACAAACAGCGAGTTGCAGGACGCGATTAAGTTTGCGAACGAGTGGCAAAAATCCCAAGGTTCAGTAGACACAGGAAGTTGCCAACTACGAGAGTAACTGTCGGGGTTTTAGGCTTGATCTAAAGTACGCATTGCTCTCGTGCTCAAAGTGAGAATACTTCCCATGGTCACCAATCCGGCCAAGATCGGATACACAATTTCAACCCCGGCGCCATCAATTGCAAATCCGGTAATGAGCATGGCGATAGGTGGAAATGCGTAGAAAAGTGAAAGTTGAACTGAAAAAACTCGGCCCTGTACATCGGGTTGAACACGAGTTTGAACAAGGGAGTTAATTAGCGGTTGCATCGGTCCCCAAGCCAATCCGAGGAGAAAACCAAATCCAGCGATAACTGGTAGTGGAGGGAGCAGCGACATGGGAATTAAAGCAACTATTGTTCCGATCAGTACGAACCGTGCAATTGCTTTGTAGGACAGCCGTTTGGCAAGAAAACCGAATGAGAACGCTCCGAATACGCCACCGGCTGCCATTGCCGAAATAACGATTCCGAGCCCTAACGCATTCTCTGTAGCTTCGAAATAGAAGGGGAGAACCAAGCTTTCTGTGGGGAGGTAAACCCCAGCAAGAAAGATCATGGCAATGGTGATTGTTCGCAGGTACGGATCACGCCATAGGGCCGCAAATCCCTGCGTGGCCTCACGCCAGAAGCTCTCCTGCGTCTCACTATTTCCGGCTCGGGCATCCTGTCCTGCATCACCTACCCGCAAAGCTAGAATGCACACGGCGGCAAAAATAAGTAGTACCCCGGGAATCCAAAAAGAATTTATTGGCCCGAAGGCCGCAATTGACAGTGCACCCACAAGAGGACCAATAGTCCAACCCAGTGCAAAAAGTCCTTCATGTATTCCATTTAGCGTGTCGCGATCAACTCCCGAAGCCGTGGCAGCGTCGGGAATAATTGACTTGCGAGCTGTGTAGCCGGCTGGATCAATTGCTGCACCGAGTACGGCGAGAGCGAGGATTAGGGCAAAACTAAGTTCCGTAAAAAAGGCAAGGATCGGGAATGCGACGACACTCACAGCGGAGGCGAGATCGGCAATAATGCTGACGAGGCGCCTACCAAATCGGTCGACCGCGTACCCCACGAGCGGCGTAACAATAAGCGCAGGCAACGCAGAGAGGGCGGCAACAATTCCGGCGGCTGAGGCTAGCCCGGTATTGCTCAATACCAGCCAAGGAATTGTGACCATGACAAT
Source organism: Candidatus Nanopelagicales bacterium (assembly GCA_017857705.1). Lineage (GTDB taxonomy): Bacteria > Actinomycetota > Actinomycetes > S36-B12 > S36-B12 > UBA4592. Next base: position 5,477 of record JAFMCP010000018.1, on the reverse strand, counting down.
TCCATTTCCCATGGAGGAAGCCATATTTGAACTCTGTAAGAGAACAATGGGACGCGAAAAATACTTACGTGACACCAATTAAAGGCCTCCCACCTCGAGCTCTCTAAGAACAAATTGCGCGCGCTCTCGAATCGCAGGTAGGTCGTCGCGCTGAGCTGCGGCAGCAACCGGTCGAGACATTCGGTGGTTACTCGCGAATTGTTCAGCATTGCGATCTAAATAGTCCCAATAGAGAGTTGTGAAAGGACAGGCATCTTCACCGGTTCGTTTTTTGGGATCAAATCGGCAACCGCCGCAGTAGTTGCTCATCCGCGAAATGTAGGCGCCGCCGGCAATGTATGGCTTTGTCATCATGGCGCCTCCGTCAGCGTGCATCCCCATACCGATCACGTTAGGAACCATGACCCAATCGGCTGCATCGATAAAATTAGTACGCATCCAGTTGAGTAACTCCTGTGGTTTCACACCGGCAAGTTGAGCCAAGTTACTCAACAGCATTAAACGCGGAATGTGATGCACCCACGCTCGTTCATGAATGTCATTGATCACTGAGCTCATGCAGTTCATCTGCGTGGCCTGTGGATCCATGAACAATGGTAAGAGTTTTCGATCGGAATTGAGCACATTTTCATCTCGATATGTATCGGGGAAGTGCCAATAGATTCTATTGATGTACTCGCGCCAACCAATAATTTGTCGAATAAAACCTTCAATCGATGAAAGTGGTATGCCACCTTGCTCATACTTGTGCAGTGCCGCCTCAACGACCTCGGATACGTGCAATAGTCCAACATTGAGATACGGACTCAACACTGAGTGATTCACAGTCCACGTATCCGTTGGCATCGCGTCTTCATATGGGCCGAAACCGGCTAATGCATTTTCGACAAAGTGTTCGAGTTGTTTTAGCGCGCCAGATCGTGTCGTGGCCCACGTTCCATTAGGGGGCTCCCCCCAACTTTCGAACTCACCAAGTCGATCGATTACGCCTTTGTCAATTTCATCGGGTTCAAAGTACAGGGGTTCGGGCCAAAGGTGTGGAGCCTGACCTTTTTTTGTTCGCGGTGGAGGCAAGCGGTTGTCTTCATCAAAATTCCATTGGCCACCGACGGGTTCATTTCCATCCATCAAAATATTGAGTCTTTTTCGCTGCCAGCGGTAGAAATATTCCATGGTCAAAGATTTATAGCCACTTGCCCATTGCGAAAATTGATTCGAGGTTGTCAAAAAGTTGTCATTAGGAAACAGTTCAATGTCGAGTGAGGTGAGTACTTCGGTGAGTGGTCGCGAACTCGGGGTCGTTGAAACAATGGGAACACCGGGATATCTCAGACGCAGTGAGTCAACACCCTCACGCATATTTGCTGCGCGAATTGAGTGAACCCGAAATCCACCAGCCATCTGTTCAGCTTTGGTGTGTTCAACAGCGGAGAGAATAAAAAATAACCGCTGAGAGTGCCACTTCCTGGATGTAAGCATGTCGTGACTTTCAATGAAAACAATTACGTCATGCTCAGGAATCGCCGTGGCAAGAGCCCCATGCGAAGTAGAGAGTTGATCAAATGTGACAAGGATTAATCGCTTGGGCGTAACTTGGTCGGTCATGGTTCAAGCATTGCCGAAAAGAGAGTATTTAGCGCAACGGAATTAACCTCAGGGGATTGAGATGTTGAGGTGGCCAGTGTCGTGCGAGCGCGCTCGGCCAAACGAGAGGCGCCAACGGAATTCCCTCGAGCCTGATGAGTCAACGCCGCACCCATTTGCGCACAGGCCCGCCATAGTTGGGAATCAGCAGGTGGCGCACAGCGCCAACGTTGTTCAGCGACCTCATGAACATGAAACGGTAACCCCTGGGCCAGGTAGTTCGTGATTTCACTCCAAGCCGCTTCGGCAGAAATGAAGTCGCGCTCGGGAACCTGTGGGAAGGCGAAGTTTGCAACACTCTCTCCCCGAAGAGGTGTCCCGAGGCGATCACGAGCCTGCATGTTGCCGCAACCACGGTAGGAGTAATTCGTTAAATGCACGTGGATTTTCTTCGTGGGGAAAGTGACCGGTGGGCATGATTTGCCGCGTGTACGAACCACTCACCATGGACTGGTTCGCAACTAGGTCATGAATGATCATCGGGTCGTGCTCTCCGAAAATATCAAGTACAGGAACACTGATGGGCTGTTCAATTGAGTCTTGAAAGCGTCGGCCATCAGTGCGGTACAGGGACCGGATCGCCCAACGGTGAAATTCAATTGCAGTGTGGGCCGTCGGCCAATTTTGATAAGCGGCCTGCATAACTTCGCGGACCTCAGGGGTCACCCATGAGGGGTCATGCGAGTATTTTTCCAGAAAATCCCCAATATTCTTTCCGCCATTTTTGGTGTAGTAACGCTCAGGAATGAAGGGCACTTGGAGTCGAGTTATGTAGGACAAACCTGATCGTTGTGCATTGTTACGCAACAGTGAGTTTCGCAAAACTCGGGGGTGCGCACCGGCAACACTGACGAGTGTTTTCACTGCATCAGGATTTTGGGCAGCCATGGTCCATCCGATTATTGAGCCGACACCGTGCCCAAGCACGCTCGCTTGAACCTCACCCAATGAACGAATCACACTCACGCAGTCGCGGGCCAAGGTCGTAGGGTCATAGCCCTGTGGCGGGTGATCCGAACCCCCGTAACCGCGTAAATCCATAGCAATAACTCGGAAGCCGGCAGTAGCCAATGGTGCGATGAGTTCACGCCACGTCCACCAAAAACTGGGGAAACCATGTAGGAGAAGAACGGCGGGACCGGTGCCCATTTCTACTACGTGGAATCGCGCTCCGTTAGCAGAAACATTGTGGTGGGTCCAGGGACCGGTGCTCGCTATTGCCGATTCGGGAGTGATCACTTATTAAATGTGCGAGTTATTCGCCGAGGTTATTCAGCGCTGTAAGTGACTCGGAGGTTTTCTTCCACTGCGCACTAGCCACATTAGGGGCCTTGACGGATTTTCCTTTGCTCATGATCACGATTCCCAGAACCGCAGCCACGAGAAAGAGAACCACGGCAACAATGAGGAAGCCAGCCCAGACGGGCAGGCCCAGCGCAACAAGGGCATAGGCGATTGCAATGAGAATGAATACCCCACCCATGCTCACCATAGAAATGGCAATGACCGCTAGGAGCGAAATTTGACCAATTGTTTTGCTTGTTTGGGAGAGTTCTGTGGTTGTTAAATTCACCTGAGCGGTGAGTAGCCGTTTACCGTCACTGATCGTGTTCGTGACCAGTTGTTTCAAACTTTGCTGCTGTGCCATGTGAATCTCCTTCTCAAACCGAAGGTTACCGTGAATCGGGCTTTGATTCGCTTTCCCCCTGCAAATTACCTTTCATCTGTTCCTCTTTTTTCTGTCGGTCCTCTTCGATCTCCGCCATTCGTGCGTAGGCACGGCCACGGGAGAGCAACATGAACGCTGCGATGACAGCTGCGATAACGGAGGCAACCAGAACTGCGATCTTGGCATTTTCAAGGTAAAGCTCGTTGTCGGCGTACCCCAACTCGCTAATGAGTAGTGCGACCGTGAAACCCACTCCACCCAAAAACCCGACGGCCGAGACGTCACGCCAGGAGATTCCCGGGCTCAAACTGGCTCGGGTGAACCGAGCCATAATCCACGCCATTCCCACGATTCCAACCGGTTTACCCAACACCAGTCCAATCATGATTCCCAATGCGATCGGGGATTGCAAAGGTTCGATGATTCCGGTGGCGCGAAGATCAACACCGGCGGCAAATAGCGCGAAGATGGGAATTGCAAATCCGGCACTGATCGGGTGAAGAATGTGAATCAGTGTGTCGGCGGGTGCCTTTTTCTCACCCGAATCCAACCGAACACGGGTCAGGAATCCAAATGCCACACCGGCGACCGTTGCGTGAACACCACTCTTGTAACAGAAATACCAGCCGAGGATCACTAGTGGGATGTAAATGATGGGTGATGAAATGCGATATTTCTGCAGCAGCCAATAGCCGAGTAAGGAGAATAAGAATGCCGCGAACCAAACCATGGCAAACTTATCGGAGTAGAAAATTGCAATGACGCTAATGGCTCCAAGGTCGTCAACGACAGCGAGCGTGAGGAGAAATGCCCTTAATGCAACCGGAAGTTTACGACCGAAAACAGCAAGAACCGCAAGAGCGAAGGCGATATCGGTTGCCATGGGTATTCCCCACCCTTTGAGGGATCCATCGGCGAGGGTGGCGTTGATAATCACATAAAAAAGCGCGGGTACGACCATGCCACCGATCGCCGCCGCAGCAGGGACCACGGCTTGAGCGGGCTTGGATAAAGAGCCAAGAACCAATTCGTGTTTGAGTTCCAATCCCACAACAAAGAAGAAAATCGCGAGTAGGGCATCGGCTGCCCAAACGCCCAGCGAAAGATTCAGGCCAAGGTCGGCAGGTCCTATCGTGTAGTCGACCATGGCGAAATAACTATCCCCCCAAGGGGAGTTCGCCCACACCAAGGCCACAACCGCGGCAAAGAGCAAAATTGCCCCGCCGATTGTTTCATCGCGTAACTGAGCGAGCAGCCACCCGCGTTCGCCAAGGCTTGGGCGCGACATTATCTCGTTATTGGCCACGAGGCCACCTTACTAAAAGCAATTTGAGTGAGGGTGTGAGCAGTGAGACGGTGCGTGATCAGTCGTCGGTGCTCGAGGATTCAAGTCCTACAGAAATCAGGTTCATGATTGATGGATCGGCCAGGGTTGTCGAATCCCCAATATCGCGATGCTCGGCTACATCCTGCAATAGCCGTCGCAAAATTTTTCCTGAACGTGTTTTGGGGAGTTCGGGAACGATCATGATCTTTTTCGGCTTCGCGATCGCGCCTATTTCAGTTGCAACATGATTACGAAGTTCGGTGACCAGACTTGTACCGTCTTGACCTTCCATTCCTCCACGCAGAATCACGAAAGCAACAATTGCCTGACCGGTGGTTTCATCAGCTGCCCCGACAACCGCCGCCTCGGCAACGGATGGATGGGAAACGAGTGCCGATTCAACCTCTGTTGTTGAAATGCGGTGCCCGGAAACATTCATCACGTCGTCGACCCGGCCCAATAACCACAGGGCACCATCTTCGTCGAGCTTTGCTCCGTCACCTGCGAAGTAGTACTGCGGCCATTTGGACCAGTAGGTATCAACAAAACGCTGGTTGTCACCCCAGATCCCACGGAGCATTGCCGGCCACGGTTCAGTGAGCACGAGGAAGCCTCCGTGCCCATTGCCCAGTGGAGTTCCCGCGTCGTCGACTACAGCCACGCCGATACCGGGAAGGCCTCGCATTGCGGATCCAGGTTTCGTGGCGGTGACACCGGGTAACGGGGAAATCATGATTCCACCGGTTTCGGTTTGCCACCACGTGTCAACGATGGGGCATTTATCGCCGCCAATGATCGAGCGGTACCACATCCAGGCTTCAGGATTAATGGGCTCAC
>JAFMCP010000092.1 GCA_017857705.1 Candidatus Nanopelagicales bacterium | reverse complement strand
CCGACATAATTGCACTGATCGCCCTCGGCGAAAGTGTCCTACCCGAAGACCTTGAACACGTGCGCAACTGCCTTCAGTGTCAAGGTGAAGTTGATGAACTCACTGCCATTGCAGCGTCCGCGCGCTCGATCAGCCCAGCGGATCGACCCGTTTCACCACCCGTACAGGTCTGGGATCGGATTGAAGCGGAACTCGGATTGGATGATCCCGTCGCTGAAGTTGCCGTGCAACCAAAATCCCGCAACTCGAATCGGGGCATGTTTGCCTTGGCTGCAAGTGTCGGGGTACTCGTGGGCGGACTCGGGACCTACATTGCAGTCTCAACGGATTCCTCTGATTCACGCGCAACAATAGTTGCCCAAGCGAGCCTGGATCCTTTGCGTGATGTCACCGAACCCGCTCAAGCTTCGGTGCAACAGATCAATGGTGACCAAGTGTTAAGTGTGCAAGCAAGTGGCTTGCCCGCAACCGATGGTTTCTACGAAGTGTGGTTGTTGGCACCGGATGCCGTCAGCATGATTTCCGTCGGAATGCTAGATGCAAGTGAAGGTGGACAGTTTCCATTGCCCGCCGGTATTGATCTGGCCGCATTCCCCATTGTTGACATCTCACTTGAACACTTTGACGGGGTTGCAGCCCATAGTGCCGACAGTATTCTGCGCGGCAAACTCGCGATCTGAGTTTTATTCAGCCGCTTCGATCGGAACGTCAACCCGCACGCTTTGGCGGCGGTCAAGAATGAAACCGACCACGGTGAGAGCGAGTGAAACGGCAACAACACTGGTAACTATCTCCGCGACCGTGTTGTGACGCCAGCCGACGACTACAACGGCCAGTACGACCAACGCACCCCATACCGCGAGCACCGCTCGTCGGTCTTGTGCGGCAAGTCGTGAGTAGAGCAGTACTTGGACGAGGGCAAATGCTGATCCTTCAAGTGCGAAGAGCCACGCTTCGCTTCCGAGTTCTTTGTATTGTGCGCCGCCGAGAATCCCAATGACGAGGTCGCCGGCAAAGACGGCCACGAGTGTGATTACCACTCCCACCATTGCCGTGAGTCCGGTCGCAATGTAGAGAGCCCGGGGTGATCCGCCTCCGCTCATTTTGGGGAATAGAACGATGATGATTGCATTGGGTAGGAAGAATGCGATTTTCGCGAGCAGTACGCCAACGGAGTATTCACCGGAAAGATCTTCGGTTAAAAAGACTCGGGCAAGCAAGACATCAATGTTTGTTAGCGTGAATAGCACGATTAATGCGTGAGCTACGTGGCCGAATTCGATACTGATGCCATCTTTAAGTTTTGGGCTGAAAGTTCTGGGTGAAATCAATTGATACGCAATTGCAGCACCGATAGCGCAACCAATCAAGATTCCAAAGCCAACACCGGTGACACTTTGGAATACAACGACACCGATGATTCCACCGAGTGCGCGGCCCCCCGAGTTGGCAATGAAGGCGACCGAAAGCTTGACGTGTTCCTCGCGACCCTGGGCAATTCCCATTGCGGCGGACCCGATCACGACAAAACCGAGGGAGGCAACCCCGGTGAGTACGGCCAGAATCGGTATGGAAAAGAGTGCGCTCACCGGCCAAGCGAGGACCACTGAAGCAATAGCAATGGCAATGGCAACCAGGATTGAGAGCCGGATTGCTTGACCTTCGACATCTTTGCGTTCACTTGCGGTGGCAGTTGACACCCGGCGCGCGGTGAGCGCTTGGGCGGAAATGCCTAGGGTGGCAATGATCACGAGAAGCCCTAGCAGGGCTCCAAGGGCTCCGAAGTCAGCTGGATCCAGGATTCTGGCCGCGATCATGGCCAGGAGGTATGCGATCCCGTTACCGATCAGGGTCGCGGCCCCCACAAAGATCATTCCTTTTGCGACTGCGGACCGCTGCGATTCGGGGTTCAATGCTTGTGGATCCACGGGCTAGAGCCTACTCACGCGGCAATTTTATCGAAGGATCGACGCAGCACGGGTGGCCAAAAATGCCCAAATCCCAAGGGACTTTAGTCCTTTTGCTCTACGAGGGAGTGCTCGTGACTTATGTCACAGACTGGTCGCAAACATGTCCGATAAACGAACGTTATATTTCCGTTATTTTCCGAATGACCCTAGCGTCAATCCTCTGACCTTGGGGTTGAGATTCATTTGGGATTCATTTGGGACCAAATTGAGATCAACTTCAAACTCACTTTTGGGTGGCGCCGGTTACCTGCCGCCCACGTTGTGAGCCGCCAAGTCGGGGGACGAGGAGATCAGATGTTCCGCAAGACGAAGAGCTTTAATAACGCGAGCAATGGCATTGGCAACAGTGCCATTGGTAACGGTGGCACTAACAACGACGGCACTAACACTGAGCCTGCTTCCCTGAGTTCAGAACTGGTTTCCCACCTTGCAATGTTGATGGCAATCGTGATGGGAGCAATGGGTTTGGTGACCCTCACCTCAACAGCTGCCCACGCCGCGGCCCCAACGACATACATTCAGAGCGCTGATCGCGCGGCTGCCCCCGGTGAATTCGCGGTGAGATCCATTGCTGCAACAAAAAATGAGACCAAGCGCCTTCACAAGATCAATCGCGTTGCCGGAAAGAAGGCTGAGGTCCGCATTGTTCGCAACAAGTTGGTGTCATTTGCCCGCAAACAAATCGGTGACCCTTATCGCGCCGGCCACTCCGGCCCTGATGCATTCGATTGCTCGGGCCTAGTGCGCTATGTCTACAAGCAAATCACCGGGAAGTCGCTCCCCCACTACTCCAAGGCGCAATACAAACAGGCTCGAAAAATCAAAAAGAGCAAAGCCCAACCGGGCGACCTTGTCTTCTTCTTTCAAGGTGGAGCGCATCACGTCGGTATTTATATTGGCAAGGGAAAAATGATCGATGCCCCCAATGCTGGCAAGCATGTACGCGTTAGCCCGATCACGGGATCATGGTGGGGTCGCAGCTATACCGGCATGGGTCGGATGCTTCCTGCTTAACTGCTAACTAGGCAGTCGCTTAAGCAATTACTTAAGCAACAACGTGAGCAATAACGTAAGCAAAGAGTGGTTAGGCGACTAGCGAACTGTAATCAGCGACGGTGGCTGGTCGGTCAAGTAGCCGACCGTCAGGCAGTGGTACCGCCACAGGTGATCCGGTTTGGTCAACAAAAGCCACGGTGCCTAAACCACCGCCCGAAATACTCAGCACAACCTGCCCCAGCACCAACACCTGCTCATTGGGGGGCAGCGAGGCGAACTCGGGAGAAAGTGCAATATTGACATCACTGACAACATTCGTCTGTGCAGGCTCATCAAGGAAAACAGAAATCAAAGGTGAGCCGGTAAGCGGGTCGACAACAACTGTTCGTAATTGCTCATTTTCCGGTGGTCCTGCAACTAAACCAGCAATGACCGCTTCTGCGTCAGCGACAGGAGCCACCGGTGTGAGCACCGGAACCAAACCGTTGCTCCCAACAAACCACAACCTGACCTGCTCAGCTGACTCACTAGGTGAAGGTTGCGTGGTTTGTGACTCAGGTATCGATTCTGTGGGTGTCGCGGGCAATGCCGGGGGCGCGATCACTCCGCTGTTCAACGGTTGAGCTATATCTTGGGTTGGCACACCACATGAAACCAAAGCAAGACACAAGGCCGCTGTAGCGGTCCACGCCCCGACACACCGCAATGAGATATTTCGGTTGAACCAGCATCTATTCATGCTGCTCCTCGAGGTCTTCGGCTGCCGGGATTTCTATTACGAATCGAGCGCCATGTGGTTCAACATTTTCTACTCGAAGTTCAACACCAAGGAGGTGGGCCTGTTCAATAGCAATCGCCAGACCCAAGCCCGCGCCTGCGGTTTCCTTCGCGTCTTCACCACGCGTGAATGGTTCGAATAGTCGGGGAACTTCCTCCGCCGGAACTCCTGGGCCCTCGTCTTCAACTTTCACGACGATACATTGCGGATCCGATTGCTCTATCCGGGCAATTCGAATTGCGGTGACTCCTCCACCATGCCGATTTGCATTGTCAATCAGGTTGCCCACAATTCGCTCAAAGCGCCTAGTGTCTGTTGTGATCAGGTGTTCTTGCGAGTCGTCAACATGAATCAAGTCTTCGGGCAAACCTCGGACATGAATTGCATCAAGGCACAGAGTCGTGACGCTTACAGTTTCTTTCAAAAGTGGATCGTCATTACCAATTCGACTAATTTCTAACAGGTCAAGCAACATTTGCGACATGCGAGCTGTCTGGGTCTGCAAAGTGCCAATGAGCCGCTGTTCACGTGCGGGAAGGTCGTCAAGATTACGCTCGAGGAGTTCAACCGTTCCCACTACAGCCGTGAGTGGTGACCGCAATTCGTGTGAAACGTTGGCGCTGAAGCGCTGCTCACGCTTGATCCGAGATTGAACTGATTCAGCCATCCCGTTAAATGAAGCAGCAATTGGATCTAGATCCGGATCACGAGTCAATGGGATCCGGGTTGAAAACTCACCACTTGCAATACGTCGAGCACCAGCACCCAAACGCAAAAGCGGTCGAATAACTTTCGCGAACGTGTAGCGTCCAATGAGTATTCCTACGATTCCAGCCAACAAGGTTTGGACAATTAGCAACCAGCCACCAATTGTTAGTCCAAGGTCTAATTCGCGTAGAGGAAACACTTCAACGTAAATTCCCGTCTCAAGTTGCACGGCGACCAGCAGATATTGTTCGTCACCTATGGTGGTTCGCTGTTGCGCCCCACCATCTTTTGCTGCAACGGAAAGCAATGAATTCGGTAATGCATCTGGTGGAACGGTGACACCGGAGGTGTACCAAATACCTTGAACTTGGACCATCGGTTGCGAGGTTCCCACCGACGGAACTTGCCCAAGGGCAACTTCGGGTGTGAGACCAGCCGTCAAAGAAGCGGCCACTGAACGTGAGTCCAACACAGCACGGGTTATTGCTGCGTCTTCACGTTGGTTGATCAGGTACCAGCGAGCAACACCGTAGGTCGCGCCAGCAACCGCGCCAGCAATAACCAGCGAAAGCAATCCAAATGCCAACGCGACTCGGGCTCTAAGACCAAAACGCATTTAAGCTTTCATCCGGTAACCAAAACCGCGGACGGTCAGCAGAAATTCGGGGTTTGCCGGATCCTCTTCGATTTTGTTGCGCAATCGATAAATCAGGTTATCCACGACACGGCCGTCACCCGCATTTCCATAACCCCATACTTTGCGCAGCAAGTGATCACGGCTCAGTACCCGTCCTTGAGCACCGATCAATTCGGCCAACACATAAAACTCAATGCGAGACACGGGAACAATTTCACCATTACGCACAACTTCAGCGGTGTCGGTTCGTAATTCAATCGGCCCACAAACCATAGACTCGGTAACTTCGTCATCATGGCTTGCCCGTCGAAGCTGTGTCCGAATTCGTGCCATAAGCTCTTTCGCCACAAAAGGCTTGGTCACATAGTCATCCGCACCGGCCTCAAGGCCTGCCACAACGTCGTGGCTGTCCGTTTGAGCGGTCACAATCACAATCGGGACCGAACTGGTGGCACGCAGTGAACGAACTAGGTCAAGACCGTCAATTCCGGGCAGTCTTAGATCTACCAACACCACATCAGGCTGCTCGTCCTGAACAATCACCAGACCCTGCTCGGCCGTTACGGCCTCAAGGACCCGGTATCCCTCGTCTTCTAGGTTTGTACGGAGAACCATACGGATTGCGTCATCGTCTTCGACGACCATTACCGTGCGCATCATG
>JAFMCP010000091.1 GCA_017857705.1 Candidatus Nanopelagicales bacterium | reverse complement strand
CTGCGTGGAAAGAATTCGTACCACGATCCAACAAGGGATCTGCGGCGCTCAACAAGGAGTGGCCAAGAGCCATAGACGCAAGCATTTTCTCGAATCGGATGTTTATCCAGAAGCTGTGCTACTGCCGTAGCTTTGGCAGCGGCGTACCTCACTTCGTCTGGCAAGGAGGTGTCGCGCATCGTTTTTAGCGCGCTGCTCACGATCTTCTTATCTGTCGCATTCAGCTCTCCGACTACCTGCTCAATCAAAGTAGCGCCTTCGCGCAGTTCAAGATCGACATCCAGCCCGGCGGGAATCTTTATCTCGGCCCGGCGACGCCAAGTTGTGAGTGGGTCACTCCACACAGTGATAGTGAAACTCCAAGTACCGGTGGTGGTAGCAGTGAAGTGGGTCCCGAATTGGTCGCCTCCGTGAAAATTTGACATAGGGAAAGGACCACTGATTCCACCGCTTGGACTGGTTAATGTGAGTTCGACTCCGATGCAGTCGTGACCTTCCCGGAAAGCGGTGGCGGTGAACGGAATGATTTCGTGTTCGGCAGCTTTTGCGGGATAGGTTCCACACTCGACCACGGGGGAGACGTCACACACGGTAAATCTCTTGGGAGTCGATGCCAAGGGCTTTGGGTGAACCATGTGATGAGATTAGCGGAGCGTCGGCGCAGATTGTGGAGAATTCATGCTGGGTTATGCATGCTGGGTTATTTCCCAGTGGTGAATACGTAGGTTGAACGTGGCTGACAAACAAATACTGTCCCTGCCGAATACGAACCCTCACTGGGCGCTCCATTGGTAGAGTTGCTGTCCAGAATTGGCACGAAAGTTTGAGCATCGGGGACGGTTGGAAGCATGAAATCTAGTTGGTCAACACCCGCGTGGAAAATAGCAAAAATACCTGCTTCGCTGTGATCAGCATGAGTGAGAAACATTCCAATTGACGTGTGATCACCGTGATGCCAGTCCGTGATCTCTTGCCCGCTGGGCCCGAACCAGGCTAGGTCTTTTGCTCCACCATCATAATTTGGTTCACCTAAGAAATAATGACGCTGTCGAAGCATGGGGTGCGACCGCCGAATATGGGCCAATGTCGCAACGAAGTCGATAAGGTCCCAATCAGGCTGGTTGAGGTCCCAATTAACCCACGAATATTCATTATCTTGACAGTAGACGTTGTTGTTTCCTCTTTGGGTTTTATGTAGTTCATCTCCCGATGTCATCATGGGGATTCCACCGGAGAGAAATAGAGTCGCAAGGAAATTCCGCACCATTCGAGCCCGAGTGTCCACGATTGTGGTGTCCTGACTTGGACCTTCGACACCAAAATTGTAGGAGCGATTGTTATCGGTGCCGTCGCGGTTATCTTCAAGATTGGCTTCATTGTGTTTTTCATTAAAACTCACCAAATCAAGCAACGTGAAACCGTCGTGCGCCGTGATGAAGTTAAGGGATGCGTATTGGTCCCTATCTTTGCCACCAAAGAGATCCTGTGAACCGGAGAGTCGCCAGCCGATAGCGGAAATCCCACCCGCGCCGCGCCAGTAATCCCGAACATCGTCCCGATATTTATCATTCCATTCACTCCATGGAGAAGGGAATGAGCCGACTTGATAACCATTTGGGCCCAAATCCCAGGGTTCAGCAATGAGTTTCGTCCCCCGTAAAATAGGGTCCTGAGAGATCGTGGTCAAGAAATTGCCAAAGGTATCGACCCCGTCATTTGTTCGCGCCAATGTGGATGCAAGGTCAAAGCGGAATCCATCCACATGCATTTCGCTCACCCAGTAGCGCAGTGAGTCCATGATCAGTCGAAGCGACTGTGGTTGATTCGCGTTAATCGTGTTGCCGCAACCGGTAAAATTCACGTAATCACCAGTGTCGGTGAGTCGGTAAAATTCATCATTGTTAATACCTTTGAAGGACAGACTGGGACCCAAAGCGCCGCCCTCAGCCGAATGGTTGTAAACAACATCAAGGATGATTTCAATACCTGAGCGGTGAAGTTGCCTCACCATGTATTTGAAGTCGTCAATCTGATGCCCCGCAGAAGTTGCGTACTCGGCATGCGGGGCAAAAAAACCAATGGTGTTGTAGCCCCAATAATTTGGGAGTCCGGTTTCTAAGAGGTGAGTTTCATCAACGAAATGTTGGATGGGCAGGAGCTCGACTGCAGTGACACCAATGTGAAGCAGGTGATCAATTACATCTTGGCTGGCAAGCCCACGAAAAGTTCCTTTTTCATCCTCTGGGACGGATGGGTGCAAGTAGGTGAGTCCTTTGACGTGGGCTTCATAGATAACTGTGTCATTCCATGGGAGTTGAAGGGGTGTGTCACCCTCCCAGTCAAAGTCTGACAAGACTGCAAGACTGTGCGGAACGAAATCCCTGCTGTCAAGTGTCGACATGGTTGAAGGATCGTCGATCGAGTAGTCAAAAATCGCAGGATTGTTTTGAAGCTGTCCAACGATCGCCAATGCGTAGGGATCGAGCAGAAATTTATTTGGGTTGAAGCGCATTCCGTTTGTTGGGTCCCACGGGCCGTGAACCCGAAAGCCATACCTCGTCCCTGAACCAATGCCAGGAACTATGGAGTAATGCGCACCGCGTTCATTGTTCTCGAGGAGGTATCTAGTTTCCGTAAAACCCTGAGTGACATCGCCTGTCAATACACAGAATTCAACTTTGTCGGCGTGAGGAGCCCAGAGGCAGACTCTTGCACTGCCATCTTTGAGCAACGTGACGCCGAAAGTATCCTGATGCCCAAGCCCTGTTCGCACCGCACAAACCTACCGCGACAATGAATAATCATCGGGTGCCTCCGTCCACCGAGCGAGTAAGATCAATTGCATGAGCGCACAGGAGAACGTAGAAATGGTTCCCGAGGAACTGCTGTCCCGAGAATTCATCCAGGTGGAGAAGCGAGGACAAACGGCAGTTATTTACTTGAGAAGGCCGCCGATGAACGCCCTCAATTTGCAGATGCAGCGCGAGATTGCGGAGGCGGCAACATTTGTTTCCGGTCGCGTGGGTATTGACGCTGTCGTGATTTATGGTGGAGAGAAAGTGTTTGCGGCCGGCGCTGACGTGAAGGAAATGGCGAACATGTCATATGCGGACATGTCATATGCGGCGCACCAACTGCAAAGCGCATTTGCCACGGTGGCCAAGATTTCCCAACCCACAATTGCAGCGATTACAGGCTTTGCGCTAGGTGGGGGTTTAGAACTAGCAATGTGCGCTGATTTTCGGGTCGCTGGTGACAACGCAAAACTCGGTCAGCCTGAAATCATGCTCGGAATTATTCCTGGGGCTGGTGGAACGCAGCGGCTACCCCGCCTGATCGGAGTCTCTCGGGCAAAGGAATTAGTTTTTGGTGGTCACATGATTTCAGCCGAGCAGGCATTAAGCATTGGATTGGTGAATCAAGTGGTTCCGCCCGCGCAGGTACTGGAGACTGCCCTTGATTGGGCCAAAAAATTCTCTGGGGGACCCAAGTTGGCACTTGCCGCGGCGAAGCGAGCGATAGATATGGGGTCAAATGTTGACCTTCAGACCGGGCTTTCAATCGAAAGCACGGAGTTTGCTGCGCTGTTTGCAACCGAAGATCAAAAAACAGGTATGAATTCATTTGTAAACGATGGTCCAGGCAAAGCAAGTTTTGCAGGTCGCTAGTGGCTATTTCTCAAGAGCAATTTGATTTGGCAAAGGTTGATCCCAAACTTGCAAACATTGTCTATCACGATTGGGAATCAGAGTCATACGATGATAAATGGTCGATCTCCTACGACCAAAGATGCGTGGACTACGCCCGAAATTGCTTTGATCATGCCGTGCCATCCACGATTCAGGTAGGTGAATTAGCAAATGCAACCGTCATCGAATTGGGATCAGGGACCGGATTTTTTCTTCTCAACTTGATGCAGTCAGGTGTTGGCAGTACAGGAATTGTCACAGATCTCAGTTCAGGGATGGTGTCAGTGGCTGTGCGAAATGGCAAACATTTAAATCTCAATGTGACAGGGCTCGTGGCTGATGCTGAACGGCTGCCATTTGCGGATTCGAGCGTTGACCTGGTAGTTGGCCACGCTGTTTTGCATCATGTTCCTGATCTTGATGCGCTCTTTGCTGAGGTAAATCGGGTGTTGCGCCCAGGTGGTCGATTTGTTTTTTGTGGTGAACCGACTCAAAAAGGTGATGTCGTAGCTCGCGCGCTGTCGCGATTGACGTGGTGGACCAGTACAAGGGTGACCAGGCTGCCCATGTTTGAAGCAAAATGGGCGCGTCCCGAACACGAACTGACAGCTTCCTCGCGTGAAGCAGCATTGGAGTCTGTTGTGGATATACATACTTTTGACCCTGATGAATTATCCCGAATTGCGCTGCGTAATGGCTGTGTTGACGTCAGCACTGTCACGGAGGAGTTGACCGCCTCTTGGTTTGGTTGGCCGGTGCGAACATTTGAGGCGTCGGTCAAGACTGATGCCCTGGGTTGGGGTTGGGCTAATTTTGCCTTCGGGACATGGAAAAGGCTTGAAAGTTTGGACCGCAAGATACTGTCAAAGGTTGTCCCCGACGAATTCTTTTACAACGTTTGCATCACCGGAGTAGCGCCTTAACCGGACAAACACATGCGAATTTTGCACTTTTCATGGGAGTACCCACCGGTGATGTATGGGGGACTGGGTGCACATGTTTTGGCCCTCACACAAGCTCAGGCTCGGAGTGGTCACGAGGTGACCGTCATCACTCAAGCGGAACCAGGGGAAGCCGAATCGCATATTAACTCCAATGGGGTCGAAGTCTTTCGGGTTGCGAATCACTATCCCGATTCCCAAATGGTGCACGAGGAGTTCGCCCATTGGGTCCATGGATTTGCATTGGCCAGTCAAAGTGCCTGCGAATTGATGTCGAGAAAGCCTGAAATTGTTCATGGGCACGATTGGATTGCAGCCAGCCAACTCATTGTTGCCGCAAAACGGTTTTCAGTACCCAGCGTTCTCACCGTTCACGCAACTGAATTTGGCCGACATAATGGGTGGCTTACGTCACGGCTTTCACAAATTGTTTACGCGAATGAACGTAGAGCTATTCGCTCAGCCGACTCGGTGATCGTTTGTAGTCAATACATGACCCATGAAGTTCGAAGTGGTTATGGCGTTGAACCAAGGAACCTCAATGTAATTGCCAACGCAGTCTCTCCGATCCCGTCTGTGCCACGGAAAACTGTCAACAATTCCAAGAACATTATCGTGGGTTTCATCGGGCGACTTGAATGGGAAAAAGGCGTCCACCACATCATCGACGCTATGGAATTAATCAATGATGAGAGAGTAAAACTGGAGATCGTCGGAAGCGGTAGTCAACGGGCAAGTCTCCAAGAGAAAGTACAGAGAAAACGACTGGGAGATCGGGTTTCATTTCTCGGGCATATCGAAGATCATGACAGGGTCGATATTGTTCAATCCTGGAATTTGGCTGTTATTCCATCAAGTTATGAACCGTTTGGAATTGTTGCACTTGAACTCGGTCAAGTTGGCGTACCCATTATTGCTTCTCAAGTTGGTGGGCTGCGTGACATCATTTCTTCGAGTGAGTTCGGGTATCTGATCGGTGAGGTTTCTGGCAGTTCAATAGCTCGTGAGATTGAATTGATTTTGAACAATCAAACCCTGGCCATTGAGAGGGCTGATCGGCTGCGTTCGCGGGTAAATACTGAGTTCACTTGGGAGACCGTGGTTGATCTGACCGATTCTGTTTATGGAAAGGTGGGCGCATGAAGCGCTTCAGCCCATGGCGTTTTTCGCATGTGAAGTGGATAATCCGTCATCGTGCTTGGAACTGGTACTACCTTGTGCGTT
>JAFMCP010000090.1 GCA_017857705.1 Candidatus Nanopelagicales bacterium | reverse complement strand
CCAACACGGCAACGAGTGTCGAGGAAGCTCCGTTTGTCAGCCACATCTTTTGACCGTTGAGTAAGTAACCTTCTTCGTTCTTCACACCTTTTGAGGTAATGGCAGAAACGTCAGACCCGCAGTTTGGCTCGCTCATGCTGAAAGCTCCACGGACTTCGCCGGTTGCCATGCGCGGTAGGTATTTTTCTTTTTGCTCGGTTGTTCCATGGTGCATCAACATGTAGGCAACGATGAAGTGGGTATTAATCACACCGCTGACCGGCATCCAGCCTCGTGCAATCTCTTCAACAACGAGTGAATAGGTGAGCAGTGACTCACCGAGGCCGCCGTACTCCTCAGGGATCATCAAGCCGAACACACCGAGTTCCTTCAGACCGTCGACTATGGCCTGTGGGTACTCGTCAGCGTGTTCCAACTTGTTAGCTACCGGGATGATCTCATTGTTCACAAAGTCGTGAACGGCACTGAGAATCTCTTTCTGAATATCATTCAGTCCCTCGGTGTATGCCAAGCGTGTCATGGTTGTCCTTTATTCGGGTTCAATTATTCGGGTACGGTGAATTGTTGGGTTCGAGTCAGGCCGGCGGCCCTGCCTTTGGCTGCCATAACCAAAGCCATTTTGCGAGATGCTTCGTCGATCATTTCGTCTCCCAGCATTGCCGCTCCTTTTGCGCCACCGCTAGCTGAAGTGAAGTACTCGTAAGCGTCAAGGATCATTTCAGCGTGGTCGTAATCTGACTGATCTGGTGAATAAATTTCGTTGGCTGCATCGACTTGACCTGGGTGCAATGCCCATTTGCCGTCAAATCCCAAGGCCGCGGAGCGGGCTGCGACACGACGGAATCCCTCAACATCTTTGATTTGCAGGTAGGGGCCATCGATTGCCTGCTTGTTGTATGCACGGGCTGCCATCAGGATTCGCATCAATATGTAGTGGTAAGCATCCCCTGTGTCATAACCTGGAGGTTGTTCACCCACGACGAGTGATTTCATGTTAATGCTCGCCATGAAGTCAGCCGGCCCAAAAATAATGGTCTCGACCCGAGGGCTCGCTTGAGCGATTGCATCGACATTAATGAGCCCGAGTGCATTTTCTATTTGGGCTTCAATCCCGATCTGCCCAACCTCAAGTCCATTTGATTTCTCGAGTTGGGTCAGAAGAAGGTCAAGGGCGATTATCTGCTCAGCCGTTTGGACCTTGGGCAACATGATTGCATCAAGATTGGCTCCCGCTCCCTCGACAACTTCAATAACGTCGGCGTACGTCCACTGGGTAGTCCAGTCGTTGACGCGGACTGACCGGATCTTGCCGTCGTAGCCACCCTCATTCAGTGCATTGACGATGTTCTTTCGGGCTTGTGGCTTGGCTAAGGGCGCCACAGCATCTTCGATGTCCATGAAAACTTGGTCAACGGGAAGAGTTCGGGCCTTATCCAGCATTTTCTCGCTACTGCCGGGCACTGCGAGATTGGATCGTCGAGGCCGTAGCGCTCGTTCCGTGTTTGACATGCGCAAAGATTAGCGTACCCCTTTTTATCCTGCTCACGAAAAACTTGAGGGTTAGGTCACACCTATGCTTCTGGTGTGGATGCGTCACGGATAATCGGAACACAGGGTTCCCAACTTTCAATCCAAACACTCAAACGAGCCCGATTCGTCACCATTTTTCTCTTCTTTTTCAACGGCATCGCCCTGAGTGCCCTCACCCCACGTCTGGCCGAGTTACAAGGCCAATTGGCAATGTCAGATCTTGCTTTGGGTGTGGTGCTCAGCGCTGGAGCCGCAGGGGGTCTGTTCTTTGGCCCATTCGCAGCGCTAGGCATGCGCAAATTTGGCAGTGGCCAGTTCTCGATGATCGCGTTGGTGCTGATGCTTCCACTTCTCCCTCTCGTGGGATTGGCTCCAAGTATTTTCATTCTTGGAATCGTGATTTTTGCCATTGGTGCGGTCGACTCGGTACTTGACGCAGCCCAGAATGCACATGGCCTGCAGGTACAACGTCTCTATAAACGCTCGATCATCAACAATATGCATGCTTTCTGGGCCCTTGGAACTGTTACCGGTGCACTCATTGGCGCGATCACCCTTGCATTGGACTTCTCACTGACGTGGTCACTTTTCTTCGTGTCAGTCATTGGTCTGCTCGGAGCTCTGGCAACGTTTCGCTGGCTGCTCCCCAAAAGCATCGCAACTGCAAATAATCAAGCTGACTTGGCGGAGGAAATCCACGCCGATCACCTCACCGCGATTGACCCAGGTTCAGTCGCACCGGCGGGCCGCATTACGCGATTCCATATTGGTTCAGTGTTTACCGCACTCACCGTTATTGGACTACTCACTGTCCTTGCCGTGATTGTTGAAGATGTCCCCCAACGTTGGTCATCTATCTATTTGACCAGCCTTGGTGTAGACGGAACGCGGGTGGGGCTTGGCGTTGTTGCCTTCACCATCGCTCTCACGGTCGGACGTTTTGTCGGCGATAGGTTCGTGAACCGTTTTGGTGAACGGCGGGTTGCTCAAGTCAGCATGGGGATCACAGCGATCGCCCTCACGGCCGCATTGGTCGCCGGTAATTTTTACGCTTACATTGGCGCCTGCATTGTGGTTGGGTTGGGCATTGCAACCTTGTTTCCAGCCGCGATGCATGCGGCCACTTTTGTGAAAGGTACCAACCCTGAAACGGCAATCACAGTTGTTAGTTGGATCTCTCGCGCTGGATTCGTATTCGCGCCTTTCATGGTGGGCCTAATTGCTGACAGAGTTGGTATCACCTGGGGAATTTCAATTGCTGTCCTGGCTGCGGTGCTTCTGGTTCCGCTTTCCCAAATCCTTCGATCCAAGATGGATCACTGATCTCGTGCGGCTAAATCGGTGAGGTCTCCATCGGGAGTTCACTTTTCGGATTTGACTTAATAACTATCACAACACCCGCAATGATCAGTGCTGCCGCAGGATAGATCGCGATCGGTGGAGTTTGCCCCAACCAAATTGCGGCAACCAGCGCCGCCCCCGGCATTTCAAATAAAATTGCGAGTGAAACAAATGTCGCAGATGAGTTCGCCAGCACCTTGTTCATTAACGTGTGACCCAACAGCTGTGCGCCCAACGTGATTCCCAGAATCATGAGCCAGGCATCGAGTTCAAACCCAATCAAATCCTGTTGAAAAACAAACATCAGTGGCAAAATTGTTAACGCCGCTATTCCATACAGCGGGAACGTCATGGTTGCCGTTGAAACACTTTTTCGCACTTCAGCACCGACAGAGACGTAGGCGGCCGCAAAAATCGCTCCTGCCAAAGCAAGGGCATCGCCAATAAGGTGTCGGGTGTCAGTGCGAACATCAATTCCGGTCAGGACTAAAACGCCGGACAAGGCAATCCAAATCCCAATCCATGAACCTCGATTAATCCGGACGCCTCGAGCTCTAGCAATAAAAGCCGCCCAGATTGGTTGGGTTGCAACTAGCGCTGTTGAGGCGGCGACAGAAGTGAAAACCAGAGAAGGAATCCAGGTAGCAAAATGCAGCCCCAGAAAGACCCCTGATATTGCGGTGAGTCGCCACTCGCGACGAGTCAAGGATCGGAATGAGTCTCGCTCCCGAAGACCCACCCACAACCCCGTGAGGCCACTACCAATTAGGCAGCGCCAAAAGGCGATGGCTAGGACCGGTGCAGCCGTTGCTGCGATTACCGGGCCGCTGAGAGCGATAAAAACGATCGCGACCGCAAGGGCGATCAAATCACCTTTAGGAGGCAGGCCTAAGTTCACCGATCCGCGATCGCTCCCACTTTGCGAAGCTGCTCCCACAGGTGAAGCCAACACCATAGACCCGATCCTCACGCGTTCAGCCCAACATGTTTTTTTGTGAGAGCATTAAGCGGTACCCTGCGCAGGTGAGCACGAATCCGCAGGTCTTCCTCGCCCGACTTAACGGTATTGGCGTATTTGACCCAAATGGTGACCAAATGGGCAAGGTGCGTGACGCCATTGTCGTGTTGCGAACCGGGACCCTTCCAGCGCGACTCACCGGCCTAGTTGTTGAAGTCCCCCCGCGCCGCCGAATTTTTGTACCCATGACCAAGGTAACTACGATTGACTCAGGTCAAATTATTGTTACGGGGACGGTGAACCTTCGCCGGTTTGAGCAGCGCAAAAATGAAACCTTGGTCACCGCCGAATTACTTGATCGCTCGGTGACCTTACGTGCTTCTGGTGATCCCGTGACAATTCTTGACGTTAGCGTTGAACAGACTCGTAGCAGAGAATGGCTGGTGAACCAACTTTTCGTGCGTCGAGCAACAACCGGGTTCCGTCGCCGAGGCGAGAAAATGATCGTTGATTGGCAAGATGTCACAAACATGTCACTCCCGCTTCCCGATCAAGCGGCCGAACAATTACTTGCAACGATGGAGACTCTGCGTCCGGCTGACGTTGCGTCTATGTTGCACGAACTCACGCCCAAGCGGCGAACTGAAATCGCCCGTGAACTCGACGATGAACGACTCGCTGACGTTCTCGAGGAAATGACGGATCAGAATCGAGTTGAGATCCTGGAGGCACTTGAAGCCGAAAGAGCGGCAGATATTTTGGAGGAAATGGATCCGGACGACGCCGCCGACTTGATTTCGGAACTGGCACCGGAGCGCGCTGAAGATCTTCTCACCCGAATGGAGCCGGACGAAGCCGATGACATCCGGCGGCTACTCAGTTACGACGACTTTTCTGCCGGCGGCATGATGACAAGTGAGCCAATCGTTATGGCACCTGACGAGACTGTTGCCGATGCACTAGCTCGAATTCGCAACCCAGACCTCTCACCGGCACTCGCCTCGCAGGTCTACGTCTGCCGAGCACCAACTGAAACTCCAACGGGCAAGTATTTGGGTGTTTGCCACTTCCAACGGTTACTACGCGAACCCCCATCCTCTTTAGTGTCCGCACTCGTGGATACGTCCCTAGAGCCAATGCGCCCAGATACGCCTCTTTCCGTTGTAACCCGAAGTTTCGCAAATTACAACCTGGTCGCACTACCTGTAGTTGACGAGAACGGTTCACTCGTCGGTGCTATTACATTCGATGACCTTGTGGACCACATGTTGCCCCAGGGTTGGCGTGAGGCACCTGATGGTTGGGAATCAGATGATTCGGTGGTGAGCAATGGCTAATTCACCGATGGATCCAAGTCGTAAGCGACGCTTGGACCAGCCACTTGAGCGGGGTCGCACCCGGCGCCCAACCTATGATCCTGAATTTTTTGGAGCAATGTCTGAGCGGGTTGCCCGCTATATCGGGTCTTGGGCATTTATTGCTTGGATGACGGTGGTAGTAGTTACCTGGATCGGTTGGAACGTCTTGGCCCCGGACAATCTAAAACCCGATATCTATCCATTTATTTTCCTGACCTTCCTACTCTCGTTGCAGGCCTCCTATGCTGCGCCACTCATCTTGCTGGCACAAAACCGACAAACTGACCGAGACCGAGTGCAATTCCAAGAAGACCGGACCCGAAATGAACGGATCCTCGCCGACAGCGACTATCTTGCTCGGGAAATTGCTGACGTCCGCGATGCAATGGGTGAGTTAGCAACCCGTGACTATTTGCGCGGTGAATTACGAGACCTACTCGAAGAAATTGTTGATCGCCTTGATCGAATTGAAAGCGCGCAGGAACGCGACCCTGCGCCCCCGATAGCATCGGAACATGGCCTTCACTCCGAATAAATCCGATGACTCCAATAGCGGTATCGACCTCGAAGCTGTTCACGCAGCACTTGCAAAAGTTGATGACCCGGAAATCAATCGGCCCATCACCGATCTTGGAATGGTGAAAAGTGTCCAACTTCGCAGGGACGGTGTGGTTGAAGTAGGGATTTTCCTCACGGTCGCAGGTTGCCCGATGAAAACCACGATCATTGAGCGGGTTACTAATGCCGTCATGCAGGTTCCTGCAGTAAGTGACGTCCAGGTTGAACTCGACGTGATGTCAGAAGAACAACGCGGAAAAATGCGCGAAACCCTCCGCGG
>JAFMCP010000017.1 GCA_017857705.1 Candidatus Nanopelagicales bacterium | reverse complement strand
GCAACATAATTCCGATGTTGACCGAGCAGGGTCGTGCATTTGTTTATGATTTTTCGGAAAATATCATTCCGGGAGCGACAGGGCGCGACTCAGGTTATTGGCGCGATGTCGGATCCCTAGATAGTTATCACGATGCACACATGGACTTAGTGTCAGTTCACCCGGTCTTCAATCTCTACAACAGGCGTTGGCCAATCCTGTCAAATATTCCGCCACTACCTCCCGCCAAATTTGTTGAAGGTGGGAATGCTCACGAATCCATGGTGGGTGCGGGCAGCATTATTTCTGGCGGTCATGTCCGCACCTCCGTCATTGCTTCAAGCGTGACAATCGAATCGGGTTCGTACGTTGAGGGAAGTGTGATCATGCCGGGGGTTCGAATTGGCCCCAATGCTGTCGTTCGCAATGCGATCTTGGATAAAAATGTAGTAATCCCGGCGAATGCGCACATCGGGGTGGATTTAGAGCATGACAGGTCGCGCTACACCGTGAGCCCGGGTGGGATCGTGGTTCTCGGTAAAGGAGTCATCGCAGACTGATTAACCCAGTCGGTCAGTGCGGAGGCATAATTAGCGAGTGCGTGGGAAATTCACTGTCTTAATTGCGTTTGCGAGCGTATTAATCACTGCATTGGGTTTAAGTACTCCAGCACAGAGCATCTCACCACGAATTGTTGGCGGTTCGCCGATCGCTATTTCATCGACTCCGTGGCAGGTCAATCTTGCAATTCGCAATTCAACAATGTGCAGTGCCTCAATTATCGGCGACTCCTGGTTGGTGACCGCCGCTCACTGTGTGGTGGGTGTGGCCCCAAGTGAAATTTTCGCATTTGCAGGCATCACCAACCTGAGTGAGCGTTCTAGCCAAAATGCATTAGGCATATCTGGGATTACGATCAACCCTTCCTGGAATCCCACAACTTTCAACGGCGATATCGCGCTCCTGCAATTAACGACACCATTGACTTATTCAAACAATGTGCAGCCGATTGCCCTGCCCTTGGCACAAGACCCGACAACGTGGCCGGCCGCCGGAACTGCTGCCCAAATTTCCGGTTGGGGAAGCACGAGTTTCGGTGGTGCAACCAGTGACTCGTTGTTAACGGCAAATGTCACGATACTGAGTGGACCAAACGACAATACGTGCGGCTCGTACGGGAATTCGTTCACAAGTGATGACAAAATTTGCGCTGGCGTAATCGGCGGGGGAATTGATACTTGTCAGGGTGACAGCGGAGGGCCACTGGTCGTTAGTGCAGCTGCAGGCATGGTCTTATCAGGATTAACAAGTGTGGGAAATGATTGCGCACTTGCTAACTTCCCAGGAATTTACACTCGCATCACGACATTCCTACCCTGGATTAATCAATATGTTCCGCCACCAACGTCAATTCCCAATCCACCAATAAATGTCATAACAACGTCCCAGTCAAAGGAACGGGTTGAAGTTAGTTGGGATGTCCCAACGTATGACGGTGGCTTTGCCATCACTGGCTACCAGGTTTCCCTAGTCGGACTAACCGGTGAACTAACTCCGGTCTGCGTGTCAACAGTTTCACCGTGTTTGGTCACGGGTCAACGGGCTGGGGCCGTGTTATCGATTGTTGTTCAGGCAATCAATACCCTGGGTTCAAGTGTCGCATCACCCCCGGTGGGCGCAATTGTTGTAAATGCGGTTCGAACTGCTCCGGCTAAGGTGACTCAAAGACTCGTCGCACGGTGGGCCGGTGTCAAAACTCAAGCCGGAGTAAAACCTCGGGTCCGCGTTGCCCCGTCATCTCGGGGGATTTGCGCGATCACTGGATCTAAAGTGAGCCTGTCTCGAAGTGGACTGTGCGTCCTGCGCGTGTCCGGTGCTAACTCACAAAAGGGAACCGGCTACTTACTGGGCCGATAGCTCGTTACTGATTCGGATCAACCTCGAACACGTCTTCGGGAGTTGAAAGTTCGATTGGAGAACCGAGGTCAGAGAGTTCGGCCACGCTCAGGCGCTCATTACCCGGGCAATTAAACGATTTATTTATGGACCGGATCAAACCATTTGAATCGAGTATCACTTCAACTTCCAGATTCATTTCGCAGATCTTGGAGAGTTCAACGAGTTCCTCGTCTGAGAAGTTCATCCCCGAATCAATTGTTAGTGGGAGAGTCCCTTTTAGTGCATCCTCATCCTGAGCAGTGAGGCTGCCAATTTGTGACAGTGGGGAAATATTTCCTGAAGTAGGTGTTTGTGTACCAACGGGGGATAGGAACCAAGATCCATCCACGAGGGTGTAGGTCCCCTCCGAATCAATTAAATCGGTCCATGTGTCATTTGATCCCTGATCCACCCACGCGATTTCACCCCGGTTATTCCCAAGGGATGTAAAGCCTGTTCCGAGAACTTGGGAGTCCATCGAATCAATTTCAATACGCAGGGAGGCGGTTCCGCGAGCGAGTGTCGCCGCTATTGAACTGTCAAGGATATTTGCCGAAGGGCTGCTACTGGGCGCAATCGGCGATTCGGTATTGGAGCCTGTGGGAGAGCTTGTCGAGCAGCCACCCAGGGCAAGACTTGCGGCAAGAACCGCGCTTACGACTACCGCAGTCCTTCGCATGTAACTAAAGTTACCCGAACCGACCAGAGATGTAATCCTCGGTTCGAGAGTCACCCGGTGAACTGAACAGTTCGCGGGTGCGACCAAACTCAACTAAACGTCCGTGACGGACCTCATTGTCATCGAGTTCGGCGGTAAAAAAAGCAGTTCGATCGGAAACTCGAGCCGCCTGTTGCATATTGTGGGTGACAATCACGATCGTGTAGTCATTTGCCAGTTCAACCATGAGATCTTCGATCTTTGCCGTTGCAATGGGATCTAGAGATGCACAAGGCTCATCCATCAAGATCACCTCCGGTTTCACGGCAATGCAGCGTGCAATAACCAGACGTTGCTGTTGACCGCCAGAGAGTGCATAGGCACTTTTCTTCAGGTCGTCTTTGACCTCGTTCCACAAAGCTGCTCTGGTGAGGCATTCCTCAACTACATCGTCGAGGTTCCCTTTCGCTCCATTCACTTTTGGTCCGTAGGCAACATTTTCATAAATGGATTTCGGGAAAACATTGGGTTTTTGAAAAACCATGCCGACCTTGCGACGAACCTCGATTGGGTCAACGTCGGGACCATATATATCAGTTCCATGATAGGCCACCACGCCCTTGAGGTGTGAGCCAATAATAAGGTCGTTCATTCGATTAAAACTGCGCAGCAAAGTTGATTTACCACATCCACTTGGACCAATAAACGCTGTGATTTCATTTTTACCAATGGGTAGAGTCACATTGCGAATTGCTTCGTAGTCACCATAGAAAACGCTGACGTCGTCCAAAGTAAACACTGGATCATTAACCTCTAAGGGAATTGTGGCTCCTCGAGGCGAGAGCGCGTGATCAAGCTGCATCGTGATGTCACCGTTGTTGTTCATGTGTGCCTTTCACTGACTGGGTTACCAGCGCTTTTGGGTTCGGTTGCGGATCCAAATCGCCACGAAGTTCATAGCGAGTAATAGTAAAAGGAGAACCACAATCGTGGCTGCCGCAAGAACTTGAAATTCTTCTCGAGACTCCTTCGTCCAGTTGAAAATTTGAATGGGCAAGGTTGTGTAGCCGGACAAGACTCCGTCAGGATTGAAAGTTATAAAGGAAACGGCACCGAGTAGCAGTAGTGGTGCTGCTTCCCCTATTGCCCGGGAAAGCGCCAGAATTGTGCCGGTTGCAATTCCTGGGATTGCCGCAGGCAATGTTTGACGGTAAGCAGTTTGCCATTCGGTCGCACCGAGGGCAAGTGATCCATCGCGAATATTCCGAGGGACGGCACGCAATGCCTCGCGCGTGGAAATAATGATCACGGGTAGCACAAGAAGTGCCAGTGTCAGAGATGCTGTGATCACACTTTGCCCCAGAGCTAAGGCTCGGGCAAAAACAGCGAGACCCAAAATTCCATAAACAATTGAAGGAACCGCGGCCAGATTTTGGATATTAACTTCAATGAAGCGTTGGAACCGGCTGTCAGGTCGAGCGAACTCTTCAAGGTGCAGGGCTGCTAAAACACCGGTGGGCAGGGCGATCAGGGCGGTGAATGAGATAACCCAAATGGTGCCAGTTATTGCTGACTGCGCTCCTGCATTTTCGGCATCTCGCACCGAGGGCATGTTGGTGAAAAGTCGAATATCTAGTCTTGGCCAACCTTTAACGGTTACATAAATTAACAGAACTGCCAGCGTTAACACTCCGATTGCGAGCGAGACAAAGAGTGACCACATAAAAACTCGGTCTCGAAGTAAGGTTCCTCGACCGGCCAGTTGATTTTCGATCTGAGTGTGACTCACTGATACGCCTGCCTAAATCGACGGACCAAGCGGATACTAAAAATATTCATAACAAAAGTTAGAATGAAAAGAAGCATTCCTACAGCGAAGATTGATTTATATTCAATGGATCCGGTTGCTAAGTCGCCAGATCCGGCTGCAGCGATGTAAGAAGTCATAGTTTGCATACCGATAAGTGGGTTAAAACTCAACTGCGGCTGCAAACCAGCCGCAATTGTCACAATCATGGTTTCACCGATTGCACGTGAGATACCGAGCACGAAAGCTGCCACTATTCCTGAGAGCGCTGCAGGGATAACTACTTTCATGGCCGTTTGGCGCTTAGTCGATCCCAGTGCGTATGCGCCATCACGCAAACCCGAGGGAACAGCTGCCATCGCATCCTCGGAGAGTGACGCAATGGTCGGAATGATCATGATCCCCATGATCAATCCTGCGGAAAGGGCATTGAATACTTCAATGCCAGGAAAGATCTTGATCAGGACTAACTGAGTGAGGAACTCCAGCGCGAAGAACCCAAAAACAACGGTGGGAATTCCGGCGAGCACTTCAAGGGTTGGCTTGAGTACTTTGCGAACTCGGCTTGAGGCGTACTCGGACAGGTAGATCGACGCACCAAGTCCCAGTGGAATGGCAACAGCAATTGCAATAACGGTGATAACAATCGTGCCACTCAAAAGTGGGAGTACGCCGAACTCTCCATCGTTAAAAAGTGGAGTCCAAGTGGTACCAAATAGGAAGTCAGTTATGGGTACCTCAAGGAAAAATTCAATGGATGGAATTAGTAATGAAATCAGAATCCCAAAAGTGGTAACAATTGAGACGAACGCTGCGGCAAAAAGAATTATGCGAATGACTTTCTCGCCGTAACGTGGATGAGACTGCCGAAGGGATAACCCTTCGGCAGTCTCATCCACAGTATTTAATGCCATCAGCTATTTATCATTTTCATTGACTACTGGGTGCCCGTTTTAGCCAAAAGCGCTTCGAAGTCCGCAACCAACTTTGCTTGATCGGCATCGCTGAGTGGAATATAGAGCGCAGCCTTCGCGATTTCAGCATCGTTATCAACGTAGTACTGGAAGAAATCCGCAACCGCAGGGTTTGCTAATGCCTGGACTGAAGGATAAACAAACAGCGGACGTGAAAGTGGCGTGTATGAACCATCACGTGCGGTTTCCTCACTCGGCGCAACACACCCTGCGCCTGAATCAATTTCAAGCGCTTTGAGTTTGTCTGAGTTCTCTTCAAAGTAGGTGTAGCCAAAGTATCCAAGCCCACCCTTGCTGCCTGCGACTCCTTGAACAACGACATTGTCATCTTCGCTTGGGGTGAAGTCGGTGCGACTTGAGCCTTCTTCACCATTAATCACGTCTGTGAAGTAGTCAAAGGTCCCGGAATCGGTTCCCGGCCCAAAAAGTGGGAGCGGTTCATCTGGAAAGGATGGATCCACTTGATTCCAGTTTGAAATTGTTGAATCGGGTCCCCAGATTGCTGCGAGCTGACCGGTTGTGAGACAACTAGCAAAATCATTATCTTTATTAACGACAACGGTCAGAGCGTCAATAGCAACGACCAACTGGCCGTAGTCGACTCCATTATCAGCACAGGATTGCACCTCTGACTCTTTAATGGGACGTGATGCATTGTTGGCATCAGTTTCGCCCCTGCAAAATTTTTCGAATCCGCCACCGGTTCCTGAGTTACCCACAGTTACTCGAACTCCTGGACTAGCAATCTGGAAATCTTCAGCAGCGATTGCTGAGAGTGGGTACACCGTTGAGGAACCGTCAACTCGGACTGAACCGGTTGCCCCGGACTCGCCACCTGAGTTATTCGAGCCTCCGCATGCGCTGAGCACGAGGGCGGATGCGAGAACTGATGTCGAAAAGAAAAGTTTTCGCTTGCGTTGCACCATTAATAAACTCCGATTCGTTTTCTAATCGTTCACCTTAAAGGTCAGATTTGACCATTAAAGGCAAAATTATGTTCTCTAAATGGACACAATGAACCCTCAAAGTGAACGGAAAATGAACAACTTGGAACATTTAGGCGAATGAATCAGGATTCTTGATTCCCAGGGACCTCATGGTGCTCAGCCGCCACAATTTTCACTGTGTTATTTGTACGCACTGAGTCATCTAGGTGGAATGCTCGGTGCACCACAACGAAGGAACCTGGGGAAAGCTTGGTTGTCCAAATCCCCTCCTTGCGCTCGACTTTTGAGATTCCACCTAACCGGGCAACCGTGTCCAAAATCGCATCTAGGACCGGCCGGTGTGAACATAAGGTGGTAGGCGCCGGATTGTTCATTGCCATTTCGACGGCGGGATCAAGGTCCTCAGGATTTTGCTCATAGCCCCACTCGCTGATTGCGTCGACCAATGTGGCAGTTGTAGAAAGTTGCTTGACATATTTTTTCACAGTTTCTTGGCAGCGGAGCATGGGTGAACTGATGATGTGCTCTATCCCGTAGCCCTCAAGTACTTCGGTAATTATTTTTGATTGGCGTCGACCACGGCCTGACAGGGGCCGATCGCTGTCGTCCTTCCCGGTGAAATCTGAACGTTTCACCGCTTTCGCATGACGGAGAATGATTAATGGTGATGTAGGCGGCAAGGCAACTGCACGCTGTAGGAATTCCATGTCCTGTGCGTAGGTCAAATGATTTTTAACCTCGTTAATGGGAATCCATGCGACCTTGTCGACTTCTTCGTCGGGAGCGAAGCCTAGATCCTCACGCACATTTGCACGCCAGTAGTGAACTTCCTTTTCACCCTGCGAAGTTGCGTATCGATCAATACCAACATTGGGACCAAGTACAGCCAGAAAACCAGTCTCCTCGTCACATTCGCGGATGGCAGTGAGGGGCAGCAACTCGGCTCCGTCAACTTTTCCTTTGGGAAAGGACCAGTCGTCATAGCGGGGACGATGGACAAGCAACACCTCATTATTGCGAATCAAGATCGTACCTGCTGCGGAAATGACGATGCTCATATTTTTTCCCATCCCGCATGTGCAAGGCCGAGCGCAAAAATTGCCGCAGGTTCACTCTTCCCTGAGAGTGCTATCGCGCGAATCAGTTCCCCAACGTTCATTTCCTGGGAATGAGTCTTCGCGCAATTGAGACTTCGGTCAATTTGTTTACTTTTCTTTTTAAAGATGCCTCGGAAATGGCGCGCAATAGTCAGTTGGTCACACGGGTCGGGAGAAATGCGATCCCAAATACCGTTAGGTTCATAGGCTTGCGGGACCACAGCTGGCACGCGGGCGAGGTTTACTAGGTCACTAAACAGAAACAGGTAACGGTCACTGCGACGAGCAGCTTGCAGGCTTGATGCAGCTGCTTCACTCTTACTCGCAAAGAACCTTTCAACAGCGGCTAGTGCTTCATGCCGATCGAGTGGGTCAGAAAGCAAATTGATTGCCGCCCTAACTTTCTCACTCTGTTGAGACAATTCAGTGGCAACACTCAATTCGCGAATCAGCCAAAGGAGATCTTCCTGCAGAAATTCTTGCTCCTCTGGATTAAGCCAGTCCCGCAAGGCAGTCAGCAACTCTTGCAAGTTGACCAGTTCTGTAGTGAGGGTCAATGTTTCGCTGGTGATTCTGCTGGCTAGTTCAGCATGGAAAACGTTGCGCACCTGGCGAGACAGCGCCCAACGGATTAGGTCAAATGGCAAGTCCCCCTTCCTAGGCTTGGGAAGTGAAGGAATATCCGGTTGTTTCCTAGCAGCCGGCCCAAATGCGCTG
The DNA here is from genome assembly GCA_017857705.1 of Candidatus Nanopelagicales bacterium. Taxonomy (GTDB): domain Bacteria; phylum Actinomycetota; class Actinomycetes; order S36-B12; family S36-B12; genus UBA4592. The sequence goes on along the minus strand of JAFMCP010000017.1, from coordinate 22,004 downwards.
GCAGCTTTACTGACCGAACTAGTTTGGGCACCGGCATTTCCCAAAATTTCAGCGATGACAAGAGCTTCTTGCATCACCAGCTCGCTCATCAATTCAATTTCAATTTCGCGGAACTCGTCAATAATTTGTTCACCGTGGGACAGGGTTACCGAATCGTCGACTAACTCGATGACCGCACCACGTGAGTCAGTCAGAATCTGGGGTTTACGCTCGGTCTGAACTCGGGCAATGGGAATAACTTCAGATCCTTGTAAAATCGTAGACAGCATCTCAAGGAATTCAATCGGGGGAGAAGCACTCGTTGCATCGCGATGAAGTTCGGTCCTCACGCTTACATCGCTGACCGACTCCTGTGGGGATACCGGAATTTTTAAGTGCCAGCCATCATCGCCACCCCCTGTACGAATCCGCATGGTGATTCCCCAGCGCAATAATGTGGCATCAGTTGTGTCCCAGTAAGTGGCGTCCATATTTCGAACTGATTCGTTGGTCCAGATACCCAACGAACTCGGGAAACTAGGTAACTCAAAGTCCGTTGGAACTCGGAATTTGAATTCTGTCTCCACATGCATTTCGGTGCCGGGAAATTTCATGTCTTCAACTTCCCAGGTAAGTGTGATCTAGGAAACTTCACCGGTGAGCACTCCCGACTCCATTGCGCTAGAGCGCTTGCTCTTGATCGCAATTAAAAGTTCTTGAATATCGGTGAGGCGTTCACCTGATTCATCGAAGTGCCTTCGGGTCCAACTCCCGTCCGAATTCAAATCCCATGCCGCGGTACCGGGGGCAAATCCTAAACTGAGCAAGTCTTGGATTTCGGCGATTTGTTCCGGGTCAAGAATACTCACCAATGTTTCCACCCTGCGATCGAGATTGCGGTGCATGAGATCAGCCGACCCAATCCACACGGATGGGTTACCACCATTGGTAAAGGTGAAAACTCTACTGTGCTCAAGGAAACGTCCCATCACGCTAATGACCCGAATTGTTTCGCTCAGGCCAGATACTCCAGGGCGCAAGGCGCAAATCCCACGAACCCAAATATCGATGGGAACACCCACCATCGATGCCCGGTAAAGTGAGTCAATAATCGCCTCGTCGACCAGTGAGTTGCATTTAAAACGTATCCCGGATGGACGACCTTCAAGGTGATGCGTAATCTCTCGGTCAATGCGGGCGATCAATCCAGTTCGAACTGAGTGGGGAGCCACAAGCAGTCGGTTGTAATCGGTGTTCATTGAATAACCAGAAAGCACATTGAATAGGTTTGACACGTCTTCGCCCACCTGAGGGTTGCTTGTCAGTAGCCCGAAATCCTCATAGAGACGCGCGGTTTTCGGGTGATAATTTCCGGTACCAATGTGGCAGTACCTACGGAGTTGGTCGCCATCATTTCGGACCACCATGGACAATTTACTATGAGTTTTTAGTCCAACGAGTCCGTATACAACGTGCACCCCAGCCTGCTCAAGCTTGCGAGCCCAATCAATATTATTTTGTTCATCAAAGCGTGCCTTAATCTCAACGATTGCAAGTACTTGCTTACCCTCTTCGGCGGCAAGGATGAGGGCATCAACAATTGGTGAGTCACCGGAAGTCCGGTAGAGCGTTTGCTTGATGGCCAAAACGTGTGGGTCAACGGCTGCCTGCTCGAGGAAAAGTTGAACGCTAGTTGAGAACGAATCGTAAGGGTGATGTAGCAGGACATCTTTCTCTCGCACAATATTTAAAATGTCAGGAGCGCTAGAACTTTCAACATCGGACAAAGCGCGCGAAGTTTTCGGAACAAACTTGCGTTGCTTGAGGTCATCGCGATCAAGACTCACAATCGTCCACAGTCCAGTTAAGTCCAAAGGTCCGGGGAGCCTGAAAACTTCTAAATCGGTGACGTCAAGTTCGCTCACTAGTAGGTCAAGGACATAGGGATCAATGTTTTCCTCGACCTCAAGTCGCACGGGAGGTCCAAAGCGTCGCCGAACTAATTCACGTTCAAGGGCTAGCAGCAGGTTCTCTGCATCATCTTCTTCGACTTCAACGTCTTCATTTCGGGTAACCCGGAATGCATGATGCTCTCGAATTTCCATTCCGGGGAACAAGTCGCTCAAATGTGCGGCGATGATGTCTTCGAGCGGGACATAGCGCGCTGGACCTACTTCAATGAATCGTGGAAGCAACGGCGGTACTTTGACGCGGGCGAAAAGCCGATTCCCCGTTGTTGGATTCTGAACCACGACGGCCAGATTGAGAGAGAGCCCGCTGATATATGGGAAAGGATGCGAAGGGTCTACCGCTAGTGGAGTTAAAATTGGGAAAACTTTGGAGTCGAAAAATAAGTCCATTTCGGTTTTTTCGACAGGCGTTAGTTGATCCCAACGCAGTACATGAATTCCTGCGTCATTGAGTTCAGGTTCAACGCCGTTCACAAAGTAATCGGCCTGTTGCCGTTGAAGTGCAAATGCGCGTTCCCAAATATTTTCAAGAACTTCCTTTGGGTTTAGCCCACTGGCAGCTCTCACGGCGATGCCGGTAGCGATTCGACGTTTTAGGCCAGCCACCCGCACCATAAAAAACTCATCAAGATTACTGGCAAAAATGGCGAGAAACTTGGTACGTTCAAGAAGTGGTAGTCCGGTGTCTTCGGCAAGATCAAGGACCCGCTTATTAAATGCCAGCCACGAGAGTTCCCGATCAAGGAATCGATCAGCCGGTAAGTCGCTGGCGTACTGGTCTTTGAGAATAATCGCCGCAAACTCTCCGGTGGGGGGACCATCAGCCGAGAAATCTGAGATGCTCATGGCCGTATCGTGCCACGAGGAGGTACGCCAATGTGCGCCCTAGCCGGTCAGGAGCAAGTGCCGTCGCCAGATTAAATGGGGCGTCGGTACATCACGTCTGTATCCCAATGGACAAATTTCATGCTTTCGTAGAGAGAAATGGCCCGCTCATTTGAAGAATCGACATACAGCATGGCCTGTCGAAGCCCGAGGCTGCGTAAATAGGTCAATCCCACCGCGCAGAGGGCCCGTCCCAGCCCCGGGACCCGGTGCTCGGGGTCAACAGCAAGGACGTACACCTCACCAATTGCTTCATGACTGTGATCTGACCCCTGTCCGCCAGATCCATGCACTTTGGTCCAGTGAAAACCGATGATCGCATCGGTTTGTGAATCAACCGCGATAAAGAATCCGTCGGCGCTAAACCAGGACTCCTTCAAGCGCGTTAAAATATCGGCTTTTGTCCAACTTCCTTGATCCGGAAGGTTGGCGAAGGCGCGAGCATTAACCGCTAACACTCCGGGAATATCGGTAACGTGATTAAAAGTTCGGATCGTTATTCCATTGGGAATCTCTGCCGGTGGAAGTGGAGCGAACAGAGAGCGACGCATTTGCCACAGTGAGCGACTCAGTACGAAGCCGAGCGAGTCAGCAAGTGACTGTGCACCAGCAGTTAGCCCGTGCGCCCACAAGCGCAGCCGTCCATCGGGTGAGAGTTTCAAAGCTTGTTCTGCTAACGCGTGGCCCATGCCGGCATTCCGTGATTCCGGAGCAACAACTAACTCAACACTCGTACCTTCGACAAGGTCGGTAATGTCAACATGTGCGTAGCCGGCAATGTGATTCTCATCAACACTCTGATCGTTGAATAAGCCAATGATGTGCAGGCCACTTTCACCGGAGCGAAGGTGCAACCATGCATGCTCGCTCAACGGACGAACACCATCAAAATCTGTTGCACTATTGAGAAGCCGCGCTATGCGATCGACTTGCGTGGCATCAAGGTGGTCGAGAACCACCGTTGAAATAAGGCCAGGTTGATCAGTCATGCTGGGTTACGACTGAAGTTGATCAATGTGCCCGAGAGCAGGTTCGGCGGTATCGAGCACAAATCGGTAACCGACATTTCGCACAGTGCCGATCAGTGATTCATTCTCTGATCCAAGTTTTGCGCGAAGACGTCGAACATGCACGTCAACGGTGCGCGTTCCACCGAAGTAGTCGTACCCCCAAACCTCTTGTAACAAAATCGCTCGGGTGAAAACTCGACCTGGATGTTGCGCCAGGTGCTTTAATAATTCAAATTCTTTGAATGTCAAGTCAAGTGGACGACCATTCAGTCGAACTGAATAGCTGACCTCATCAATATGCAGCGCGCCGAGATTGATTTCTTCAGGGCTGCGATTTGCGTCCACTCCCATGCTTATGTTGTATCGCGCAACCGCAACGCGCAGCCGTGCCTCAAGTTCAGCGGGTGAGGTCGTGTTTAACATGAAGTCATCTATTCCCCAGTCACCTTGTACCGCGGTCAGGTTTCCTTCGGTCGTGATCAACAGGATGGGTGCACCCGCACCGGTGTCACACAACAGCCGGGTAAAACTTCGAACGGCTGCTAGATCCATGCGTCCGTCAACGAGGAGGACATCGGAGTTTTCGACGGCCAATAATGAGGATGGTTCGGCACCCAAAACGCGTACTGAATGATTGAGAAGCGACAATGCGGGAAGGACTTCAGCGGAAGAGTGCATGGCGCGAGTCATAAGAACTATTCGCATGCGACCTCCTAAATCATGGCCAAGACTACCCGTCACAGTGTTCACGCATCTAGAGGTGCCGACTAAGTCACCTGCCTTGCCCGGCAAAATGGGGTCATGCACTCCGAATTCACCCTGTATACCCGCGATGAAGTGCGTATCGCTGGAACCCACTCCACGTGGGCCCACGCTAAGACCGATTCGGATCCACTGGCCCTTGGGATTGTGCTGGCACATGGCTTCACGGGTAACCGCCAGCAAGACCACGTCAAGAAAGTGGTTTCGGCGTTGCGGGAATTTGGCGGGGTACTCGCACTCGACCTTCGTGGTCACGGAGACTCCGGTGGCGAAGGCACGATGGGAATGGATGAAATATTTGACGTAGACGCAGCCGTAGCGCATGCCCGCGACTTCGGTTATCGCAACGTTGCAACCGTTGGTTTTTCCATGGGTGGTTCCGTTGTATTGCGCCAGGCTGCCTTGGCCCAGAGCGCGGCGACCCCGGATCTCGTTGTGAGCGTGAGCGCCCCCGCATTCTGGTTTTACCGTGGAACCCCGATCATGAGGGTGGTTCACCGCCTCATTGAAACTCAAGCTGGTCGACTGGTTCTGCGCGGCAAAGGCGTTCATGTGTCGAGTACTCCTTGGCCAGACCCGCCCCCGATTTCACCAGAAACTGCGGTTGAGCGGCTTTCGCACATGCCACTTTTAATCGTGCATGGTGACGTGGATAAGTACTTTCCGGTTGAGCATGCCTACGCATTGGAAAATGCAGTCGAGCGAGCTGGCAATGCAAATGCCACGGTAATCGTGGTTGAGGGGTTCGGCCACGCAGAGACGGCCATTAGTGCGGAAACTTTGACCGGTATCGGTGAATGGCTGAGGATTCATGTCCCATATAAGCAAAATGGCGTGAAAGGGTAGAGTGCCCACATGTTGGAATTCGTTTACACATCACTTCTTGTTATTGCAATCGGTGCGGCCGGTTTGTTCTCGTTTTACGTTGTGGCCAAACTTTTTAAGGGCCAAGGCTGATCCATGGACAAGCTTCCCGTCGAAGTTATGCCACTGTCGTGGTTAATCGGAAGCTGGGTTGGCGTCGGACTGGGTACCTACCCCACAATCGAGGATTTTAGATTCGGGCAGGAGGTCGTTTTTTCTTGCGACGGTCGACCATTCATTAACTATGTTTCCCGCAGTTGGCTCCTCGACGAAGCAGGCGAGCGGGTTAAACCGCTGGCAGCCGAATCCGGGTATTGGCGTCCACGTCCTGATAACTCGATCGAATTAGTCTTGGCTCACCCAACGGGAGTCTCAGAGATTTACATCGGATCAACCGAGGTGCTTGGTTTGGACAATGCCAAAATTACGAGTGCACGAGCAACGCTAAAAACTGATGTTGTGACTCGTACCGAAAGCGCCAAGCCGTATACCCATGGTGAGCGACTTTATGGACTCTTTGACTCGCAACTTGTGTGGACTTTTGACATGGCGGCCATGGATCAACCCATGCAAAATCATCTGTCAGCAAAGTTGCGTCCAGCGGTTGAAGACCTGTAGTTCCCGTGGAATCAAGCCCCTGGGAGGTCCGGCTCCGCGAGCAAGGTTTTCGCATCACCGCGCAACGACAGTTGGTGCTCGAGTCGGTGAACCAGTTAGGGCACGGGACACCGGAGGAGATTTTGTCCTCGGTTCAAAAGACAGCATCGGGTGTGAATCTCTCAACGATTTATCGCACTCTGGAAGTTCTGGAAAGCGTTGGCCTCATTACGCACACGCACATAGGTCACGGTGCACCGGTTTATCATTCACAAGATGAATCCCCACACATTCACCTTGTGTGCGACGACTGCGCAGAAGTTACCAGCATTCCGGCTGCTTCCGCTGCGCAGTTTTCCCTTGACCTGAAAGAAACTTATGGTTTCACCGCCCACATGACACACATGGCAGTCACTGGTACGTGCAAAGCATGCGCCAGTAAATCGGAGTTGAAAAGTAATGGGTGAAGTAGGAATGACTCCAATCCCTGCACCGGAATCGAATCTTGATTTCGGCGTCGCATGGCATTACGGGGATCCGCATCGCGAACAGCGCTTACTCATTGGCGGTGAGGCAAGTGTTGATCTTTCCCACTGGGGCGTCGTTACCGTCACGGGCATAGATCGCCTATCTTGGTTGCACAGTTTGACAACTGCATTCCTTGAGAACTTGGAACCGCAGGTCTCCCGAATCGCTTTGATACTCAGCCCACATGGGCACGTTGAGCAGGAGCTCCATGTAGTTGATGACGGCGAAACAACGTGGCTGATCACCCCACCGAACACTGCGAGCGCGCTGACCGACTACCTCAATTCAATGCGGTTTATGTTGCGTGTGGAAGTCGCTGACGTTAGCGAGGAATTCGCAGTGGTCTGGGAACCTATCCATGCCCTTGATCGCAGCGTGGTCACTTGGCTCACCCCTGACGAATTTTCTGGAGAAGGCATGACTGGTGGGGGGATCGTTGACAAGTACGTTGCCGCCCGCCCTGAACCCTTCCTTGGTCGTCAAGTAATTGTTCCTCGGTCAATGCTGCAGGAGCGGCTTGATCAGTTTCCCAACCGCGCCGGAACTTGGGCTTATAACGCAATCCGGGCTGCCGCAGCTGTTCCCCAGTTGGCGCATGAGACCGATCACAAATCCCTACCACATGAACTGGGTTGGATTGGTTCTGGTGTCCACCTGCAAAAGGGTTGTTACCGTGGACAGGAAACTGTTGCCCGTGTCTACAACCTGGGAAAACCACCACGACGTCTTGTGTTGCTGCACCTTGATGGCAGCGACAGCGATCTACCTTCACATGGAGACGAGGTCACGACAGCGGCTGGGAAAGTCATTGGTTACATTGCAACTCCTGCTAGACACTATGAACTCGGACCAATCGCAACGGCGGTGATCAAGCGTTCAACACCCGTTGACGAAACATTGCATGTGTTGCATGACGGCAATGTGATCACGGCCAATCAAGAGCTTGTCGTTTCCAACGATTGATTCCCCAACGTTAGATCCCCCGACGTTCGATCCCCCGACGTTCGATTCCCAAACGATTAATTTAGGCCTGACCCAACAGGTAAATTAATCAACATCAATGATCAGCGTCATGGGCCCGGCATTTATCAGTGATACGTTCATATCTGCACCGAACTTTCCTTGGGAAACGATTGTGCCAAGTTGTCGCAACTTTTCAGCAACCTCCTCAACGAGTGGCTCAGCTACGTCACCGGGTGCCGCAACATCCCACGTGGGACGCCGTCCTTTATTTGTTGATGCATAAAGTGTGAATTGGCTGATCACCAACATTGGCAATCCCAGGTCCCCGGCGCTGAGTTCACGTGGGGAACCTGGTGGGACACAAACCTGATCAAATTGCGATATAAACGCTTGGTCAAAGATTCGTAATCCATATATTTTCTCAGCTAATTTGTGAGCCGAAGACACGGTATCGGTGTGGGTTACCCCAACCAAAATGACTAACCCGGGCCCGAAAAATGAGCCGACCACTTCGTGGTCGACAGTTACATTCGCGTCAATTGCCCGTTGCACTATCGCCCGCATCGCCCAAGCGTGTCATGATCGCCTCATGGACAACGATTCGGGACCATCGATTAGGACGGCTCGCAACTCAGCAGTTCCTATTGCCGCTTACTCCCGAAATGGGCACACTGAGGGTGTTTTCTACGGTCATGCGGTGGTGGTCGATCCTGACGGAAGCATCGCCCGGAGTTGGGGCAGCACAACCCAAGAATTTTATCCACGATCTTCGAACAAGATTGGTCAAGCTACCGCAATGGCTGAGGCTGGCTTGAGTTTGCCGCAGCACCTGCAAGCGCTCACTGCCGCTTCACATTCGGGGGAAGAATTTCATATTGATGCAGTGCGTGAAATTCTTGCGGGCGCGAATCTGACTCCAGCTGCTCTTCACACTCCAGAGGATTACCCGCTTGATTCCGTTGAACGAGATGCGTGCATAGCCCGAGGTGAAGACCAATCACCGATCCTGATGAATTGTTCGGGCAAACATGCAGGGATGTTGGCGACGTGTGTCATTAACGGTTGGGACATTGAAACTTATCTCGCACCGGAGCACCCGTTGCAGGTTGCAATAAAACTCAAACTAGAAGAGATGTCCGGTGAAGCCATCTCTTTCCAAGGTATTGACGGATGCGGCGCTCCGGTACATGCATTGACTCTCCCAGGGCTTGCACGCCTTTCACAGACTGCAGTACTTTCGGCTCCGGGAACTCCAGAACGAATAGTCGCTGATGCAATGCGAGCGCACCCGCAATATGTTGGTGGGACAAGGCGGGATGTAACCCATTTCATGACTGCCATCCCTGACCTTCTCGCAAAAGATGGTGCGTTTGGTGTTTATACGGCGTCATTTGATGACGGCAGAGCGATCGCCCTGAAACTTGAAAGCGGGGCCGAAACTGGTCGCAATGCGGCAATGGCCGGGCTACTCATGTACTTGGGGGTACCAGAATCCGCGGTCGAAATTTATTCCGCGCAGCCGGTGCTTGGCGGCGGCAAAGTTGTTGGGAATATTTACCCAACACTCATTTGAGTTCGATGAATCGCACACTCGCAGTGCCAGGTGCGACCCTCATTGGGCTTGCTTCCATGATTGGGACGGGTGTCTTTGCAGCATGGTCACCCGCGTACTCTCTCGCGGGTTCAGCGCTCCTTATTTCGTTACTAATTGCGTCCTCGATCGCAGCGCTTAACGCAATTTCCAATGGGCGTATGGCTCGCATTTATCCGCAGTCCGGTGGCGGATACGTGTACGGGAAAAACTGTCTGGGAACGAAGCCAGCCTTAATCGCTGGGTTCTCATTTGTCATTGGGAAAACCGCCTCGGCATCTGCAGCCGCCCTTGTGATCGGTGCTTATCTCGCTCCCGACCATTCACGAATTGTTGCTGTACTGGCTGTCCTGATCGTGTTAGCACTCAATCTCAGAGGACTCAAATATTCCTTAGTTGCAATGACCGTGAGTGTCTCAATAGTTATTGCGGTCATTGTGTCTTTGATCGTCTTTTCCCGATCGCATGAAAGCCTTTCAGCATCCTCGGCACTCACTCCGCAGCCGAACTTATTCTCTATCTTTGCCGCTGCGGGAATCCTTTTCGTAGCTTTTGCCGGTTACGCGAGGATTTCTGTGATTGCGGGCGACGTTAAACGCCCAAGGTTTGTCATTCCTTGGGCAATTGGAATGAGCTTGGCTCTGGTTCTCATTCTTTATTTCTTCGTGGCGCGGCTTCTGCTTAGCGTCCCGCAAACCTTGGCGTCCACCACGCCGCTTCAGTCGCTAGCCACTGTTTCTGACTATCCCGTATGGCTGGTTCAAATAGGTGTGGTGCTGGCTGCAGGTTCAGCATTATTCGCCCTCAATTTAGGTATTGGTCGCATGATCTTTGCTATGGCAAAAGATGGACCGCTTCCCTCATCACTTGCATTGGTGGTGGGTCCACGCACAGTTCCGGTACGGGCGGAAATCTTGACCGGTGTTGTTGTGCTGATTGTTACCTTCTTCGGTGGCATCGGGCTCAACTTGGCGATCTCTGGAATCTTCGTTCTGTGCTACTACGCTGTGGTGCAATTTTCCAGCATGACAAAGGGGGGAAACCTGATAGTCCGGTGGGCCATTCCCACAGTGGGGCTGATTCTCATGACATTGGTCATCGGCTCACTGGCTTTCAGTGCGCTTGGAAACTCACTTGGTTGACTCGTTTGGTTACTTGGTTAGCTGTGCGGATTTCACGCCTCATGTGAAGCGAAAAATGGGGCAATAGACACATTTCAGTCAAGAATTCCGCACAGTTAACCGATAGGCGCAACCAATGGCAGGTCTTCAATAGGAGTGATCACCGGAGCAGTTAAGTCCTCCGCGATGATCCATCGAACCCATTGCTAGCGGCTGCAAGCATCAGCGTTTGCAATTGCAAGCACTGGGATGCATAATGGTGGCATGGCCGTAATAGATGTCAGTGGACTGGGATCCTTTATCCGGGATCAGCGTGATCAGGCCCAAATGTCACTTCGTCAGCTCGCAAAGGCAGCCGAAGTGTCGAATCCCTATTTGAGTCAGGTTGAACGGGGATTGCGCAAACCTAGTGCGGAAATTCTCAGTCGGATTGCGCAAGGGCTTCGGATCTCGGCAGAGAGTTTGTACGTCCAAGCAGGAATTCTCAGTGATCGCGCAGGTGAAGAAGTCGTCACAACGGCTATTGCTTCGGATCAGACCTTGACGCAGCGCCAGCGCACGACACTGCTTCAAATTTATGCAGCTTTTCAAGCCGAAAATAGTTCGAATGCGGAAAACAGTTCAAATGAGGGAAACAGTTCAAATGCTGAAAGCGAAGAAGAAAACGAACAAGAAGGCAAGTGAGTGATCAAGAAAATGGAAGAGGATGAAATGTCGGAAGAAATGAATACATCAAATAAATTCAACTTCTTTGGTATCGAATTACCAAAAATCGAATTGCCGAAAATTGAAGTGCCAAAAGTCGATTTCCCAAAGATTGACATCCCGGCCGTAAACATGGATAGTTTTGGCCCGGCCATTGACGCCGTGAAGTCTGCTGCAAAAGAAAGTTATGCAACTGCCACCGGAGCAGCTACCAAGGTTCGGCATAGCGCTGGTCAGACTGTGACACTGGTTCGCGAAGCGATTGGTGTCTAATCTCGCCATAGTTATGAATGAATTCGAATAAGGTGTTAGCAGAATCCCGCCGGGAAACCGGCGGGATTCTGCCTATATGCAACGGGATTCTGCGTAGGCTCAAGGCGTCGGTTAGCATTATTCCATGGGCTTTGAAACACTCGTGGTTTATGCACTTTGGGCGATCCTGCTCGCTGTGAAGGTTTTCGCCTTCGTTGATGCGGTTCGTAGGCCGGCTGACTACTTCCCCTTTATCGGGCGACAAACGAAACTGCTGTGGGTAGCCCTTACCGGTGTATCTGTGCTGGCGGGACTTGCGCCGTCACTTGCATTGTCTATCTTTGGTATCGCCGGAACGGTCATTGCATTGATCTATCTCTTTGACATTAGGCCTAAAATGATTGAAATTACTGGTCGCAAATATTAAGAGGTACGCCGCTGCTTGTCTGATTGATACAGGTGTGAGAATATCGGCTCAATCAAGGGGAGTATCCCTTCGCCGAAAGTTCGTCAATACGGTCCTCCCATGGGGACCCGGGCTTCGGGCCGGTGTTACGCCGGTGGAGAGACCTTGTGAAGCGCGGCCCGTGCTGCCTTGCACAAGGAGCTAGTGAATGTCTAAACCCCGATGGGCCGACCGATATACCAACTCTTGGGCATCGATGCCAACTCCAATAAGGAGAATCCTCGCAGCTAGCGTGGGCATGACCACCCTGCTAGTCGGGGTGGCACTCCTTGTGCTGCCCGGACCTGGATTAGTCGTGATGCTATTGGGCTTAGCAATCCTGGCAACCGAATTTACTTGGGCTAAGCACAGCATGCACCGCGTCAAGCACCACGGGAATCGAATTACGCGAGGAATCACCCGTAGGAAAAAACCCGACAGCAAAAGCCCGGACATAGATCAAGATGAGACAACATCAAATGAGGAACCATCAGATAGGTGAGAAAACAAAGGTGTTCATCTCGACCGCATGCCTACCCAGCGCTGGATTATTTCCAGGAGACCGCTGACAAGTTCGTTTCCTCTATTATTTCTTTGTTCCTTGAGCAGCCACGGCCGCGGCCGCCTCGATTGCCGCAGCCGGGTCGAGGTATTCACCACCGGCAACGATTGGCTTCAAGTTCTTATCAAGCTTGTACACGAGTGGGATTCCAGTAGGGATGTTCAGACCCGCTATGTCTTCATCGGAAATTCCGTCGAGGTGCTTAACCAGTGCGCGCAGTGAATTACCATGAGCAACAACCAGAACGATTTCATCGCGGCGAAGGTGTTCGGCAACAATCACGTCCTCCCAGAAAGGGATGAGGCGATTCACGACATCGGCTAAACACTCAGTATTGGGCACGGCCTCTGGTGGGAGCGAGGAGTAGCGCGGATCGGAATTCTGTGCGAATTCACTTTCGGGATCAATGGGTGGTGGCGGAGTGTCATAGGAACGTCGCCACAACATGAACTGCTCTTCACCGAATTCAGCGAGCGTCTGCGCCTTATCTTTTCCCTGGAGCGCTCCATAGTGGCGCTCATTGAGCCGCCAGTTTCGGACCACCGGAATCCACAATCGCCCACATGCTTCTAGTGCAATTTGTGAAGTCTTGATTGCGCGTTGGAGTAGGGATGTAATTACCACGTCCGGGAAGAGTCCGGATTCGGCAAGGAGTTCCCCACCTTTTCGTGCCTCGACACGACCTTTGTCATTGAGGTCAACATCAACCCACCCGGTAAACAGGTTCTTGGCATTCCATTCGGATTCACCGTGACGAAGCAGGACTAACGTGTAAAAGGTTTCGCTCATGTGAGTATCTTGCCCGATCGAGTGTGAGGATTAAAGTTGCGGCTCAATGAGATGGGCGAATGCATCAAGATTCTCGGTGGATTCACCGCGGCTTACTCGCCATTCCCATTCTTTTCTGATTGCAGTCGCAAACCCTAATTCAAGTATTGTGTTAAAGGCACCGTCAGAATATTGCGAAACACAGCCGATCAGACGATCAAGTTCAACTTCATCTATACAAGACAGGGGGACTCTGCCGGCAAGGTAGATGTCACCAAGGTTGTCGACTGCAAAATAAACCCCGTACATTTTCAGGTTGCGTTCAAGTAACCATCGATAGACCTCTTCGTGATTCTCATCCGGCCTTCGAGAAACAAAAGCATTGAGCGTAAGTGCGGAGGTCCCAATACTCATTGAACAAGTAGTACTTAACTTGTGGGTACCTGGAATAGTAACAATAAAAATATTATCGGTGCGGGTGAATGAAAGCTGCGAATCAGTAAGAAACTTATCAATTTCATTTGTTACCTTCACAAGGAAACCCGTGAATTGCTCAACGCCCGGTTATAGGAATCAATGAGGCCTGAGGTGGTGTTCTCCCAGCCAAATGCGCTCGCATGCATTCGGGCACCTTTGCCAAGTTCCTCGCGAGCCAACGGATTCATCAGTAATTGGTTTATAACGTGTGAATAGGCAATCGGATTGTGGCCATCAATGAGTCGACCACTGACGTTGTCGGCCACAGCCGTTTTCAGCCCTCCAACGGCAGATGCGACAACTGGGGTGCCACATGCTTGTGACTCAACGGCAACGAGTCCAAATGACTCTGAATAAGAAGGAACAATTGTGAGATCGGCGGCTCGGTACCAAGAAACAAGTTTTTCCCGGCTACTGGGCGGTTCAAATCGAATCAAATCAAGTATTCCCAATTCATTAGCGAGGTCGCGAAGTGCCTCAGGGTGGTCAATCCCGGACCCAGACACGCCGCCGCAAATTACGACAAGAAGTGAGCTACGCAATTCAGGGCGCATCGCAATCAGTTCGGCTGCAGCTCGAATCACAATGTCGGGTGCTTTGAGGGGTTGAATTCGGCCAACGAAAAGCAGCATGCTGGCATCTAGCGGGATGTTGAGTTCCCTGCGAGCCTGCGCTTGTGAACCTGGAGAAAAAAGTTGAAGGTCAACGCCAGGATTTACCACATCAATTTTCGCTGGATCTGCACCGTAATGTTCGGTAAGTTCTTCGGCCTCAAGTTGGGTGTTTGCAATGAGACGTTGAGCAACGTCGACGACCTGCTGTTCACCGATTATCCGCATATCTGGCTCGGCTTTGTCACCCGCGGCGAGATCTAGGTTCTTTACGCGTCCCATTGTGTGCATTGTGTGAAGCAGCGGAACGCGCCAGCGCTCGGAAGCGAGCCACCCCACTTGGCCCGACAGCCAGTAATGGGAGTGGATCAGGTCGTAATAGCCCTCAGGATGTGAGGCTTCGGTGCGAAGTACGCCGGCGGTAACAGCACACAGTTGACCGGGAAGGTCGTTTTTGAGAAGTCCTTCAAAGGGACCAGCAGTGATGTGAATTACTTTGACACCGGGTGCCAACTCAACCGTTGGTACTAAACGCGAGGCAGTCGCTCGAGTGAAAATATCGATTTCAATCCCGCTCAAAGCCAAACGCTTTGCCGTCTCCACAATGTAAACATTCATGCCACCGGCGTCACCTGTTCCTGGTTGATCCAGTGGTGACGTGTGAATGGAGAGAAGTGCAACGCGCATTTACAAGAACCTATTTGGTGAGTGAAACGGCTACGTAAGGTTCGCCGGTAACTATGGTCACCACGCGTTTTGACACCGAAACTGCGTGATCGGCGTAACGCTCGTAAAAGCGGGAGAGCAAGGTCACGTCAATTGCTTCCTCAACGCCGTACTTCCAAGTGGGTGAAAGGACGATGGTGAAAAGCTCCCGGTGGAGTCGATCCATCTCTTCATCGTGGCGGGCAATGTCAGCACAAAGGCTGACGTCCTTCGTAGCAATAACTGACCCGGTCTTGGACACAATTGCCTCGGCCAGTCCACCCATCTCGGCGAAAGTACCTCGAACGGATTGAGGCGCAGCAACCTTAGGGTGACGCATTCGAGCTTGCTTGGCGACGTGTTCGGCGAGATCGCCCATGCGCTCAAGGGAACTTGAGATTCGCATTGCACCGAGGAGAACCCGAAGGTCAGTGGCTACGGGAGCCTGTAGTGCAATGAGTTCAAAGCAACGCTCATCAATGCTGGCAGTCAAAATGTCAACTTTGGCATCAAAATCAATGACGGCTTCGGCCAATTGAAGGTCAGCGTCAAGAAGTGCTTGGGTCGCCCTGTTCATGGCCGATCCAACAAGCCGGGTTACTTCCACTAGGTCGGCATTGATATTTTCAACCTGCTCGTAATACGCCTCACGCATGTCGGCCCTACTTCCTCTTTTAAGCTGAACTCCTTCGCGGGGCTAAGCCTACGCCCATATTTTAGATGCGCGAACACGGTAAGTGAATGGCAGACAAACGCGAGGTAAATTTTAGGTTCACTTGGTGAAACCTTGGCCGAACTTTCCCGTGTTTGACCACTTTTTGTGAAGTCATGTTCACTTAAACCCTTATGGTTACAACCGTGGCATTAAGAAAAAGAGGCGAGCTAGATGGAGAAAGCCCCCGCTCAGCGGCAATTTACCCAGCGGTCTCGGAAGAGATTGTGCGAATTCTATCGATTATTCCGTCAGCCTCCCTCGTCGTCGCACCCGACGGCACTGTTTTAAGGGCTAGCTCCCGGGCTCTCACATTAGGAATTGTGAATCGCAGTTCGGTCGCTGTCCCGGATATTGCTGAAATTGTCGCCAAGGTAGCTAACGACGGGTCACCGCGCGAGCAGGTGCTGCGGGTGCGCCGCCCTCCGCTGGGCCGTGAGCTGTTGGAAGTTAAGGTGCGAATTGCGCCCCTTAACTCTGGGGCCATTTTGGTTCTCATTGACGATTTGGCGGAAGAACGCAGAGTCGATGCCGTGCGACGTGACTTCGTGGCCAACGTCAGCCATGAATTGAAAACACCGGTCGGTGCACTCTCGCTCCTCGCCGAGGCTGTTTTGACTGCGGCCGACGACAAGGAACAGGTGGAACACTTTGCCGAGAAAATGCAGGCTGAGGCGAAACGACTTGGGAACTTGATTCAAGACGTTATTGATCTTTCGCGGCTGCAAAGTGATGACCCGATGAACCGTGCGGAATTGGTTGAGACTGATCAACTGATCAACCGGGCGATCGAAGAGGTGCGAACTCTGGCAGGTGGTTTGGGTGTTGAGATAATCCGAGGCGAACCTGAGGAGTCCGTCATTCTGGGGGATCGCGGCCAACTCCTCACAGCCTTGCGGAATCTGCTCACAAATGCGATTAGTTACTCGGCTGAAAACACGCGTGTCTCGGTCACCGCAAGGGAAGTTGATGGAATCGTCGAAATCTCGGTGAAAGATGCCGGCATTGGTATTCCTTCACATGACTTGGACCGAATATTTGAACGCTTCTATCGGGTTGACCCAGCTCGCTCGCGCGGAACGGGTGGAACCGGCCTTGGTTTGGCGATTGTAAAACATGTATGCCAAAACCATGGAGGGGAAGTAATCGTGTGGTCTGAAGTGGGAACAGGCTCAACATTTACGTTGCGAATCCCTTCTTACAACCCGATGCTGGATGATTCACGTGACTCGCACGAATTCACCGTCGATACTCTTTCAGTAGTGAAAGGGAAAAACTCGTGACTCGAATTCTGATTGTTGAAGATGAAGACTCGTTCTCTGATGCACTCTCGTTCATGTTGCGTCGCGAGGGTTACGAAGTCTTTATTGCCGCAGATGGAAACACCGCAGTGACTGAGTTCGACAAACATGGCCCAGATTTGGTGCTCTTAGATTTGATGCTCCCCGGAATTCCTGGCACCGAAGTGTGCCGAATCATTCGTGGAAAATCAACGGTTCCTATCATCATGCTGACGGCGAAAGACGGTGAAGTCGACAAAGTGGTTGGCTTAGAACTTGGCGCCGACGACTATGTAACCAAACCGTTTTCCTCACGTGAACTTCTCGCTAGAGTGCGAGCAGTTCTTCGTCGCCATGGGGAACAAGATGAACTGTTACCGCCAACGATTGAAGCTGGATCGGTTCGAATTGACGTCGAACGACATGTTGTGTCTGTTCGTGGCGAGCACGTCACCATGCCGCTCAAAGAGTTTGATCTCCTGGAATTTCTGGTACGAAATTCAGGCAGAGTACTGACCCGAAACCAGCTCATTGATCGTGTGTGGGGAGCGGATTACGTTGGTGACACCAAAACTCTAGACGTCCATATCAAGCGCTTGCGAGCAAAAATTGAGACAGACCCCTCGAACCCCGTTCATATTAATACAGTTCGTGGATTGGGATACAAGTTCGACATCTAGTTTGATAACGTCTGGCTCGTGATTTCTCAGTGGTAGGTCTTGGCACGATCATCAACGTTGCCGCAATCGTCGTAGGCTCACTCATTGGTGTCGGTTTAGGTCACCGCCTCCCCGAACGCACCCGGGCTGTCGTCACAGATTCTCTTGGCATGTTGGTGCTTGTCATTGCCGCACTCAATATTGTCGCGCTGCGGGATCAAGATTGGATAGACGAAGTTGGCGGTTCTGCCACCCTGCTCATTGTTTTGGGATCATTGATTATTGGGGGAATCCTCGGTTCGTTTCTTCGCATCGAGGCGCGGCTTGAATCAGTGGGTGGATGGCTACAGGCTAAATTCTCACGGGGTGAAAGTTCGGCGGGCCGGGCTCGATTCATTGAAGGTTTTGTTGACGCCAGTTTGATTTTCTGTATCGGCCCACTTGCCATTCTCGGTGCACTCTCTGACGGACTAGGCACAGGAATTGACCAATTGGCATTAAAGGCTTCACTTGATGGATTTGCATCTATTGCTTTCGCAGCCTCACTCGGCTGGGGGGTAATAGCCTCGGCGATCTCAGTAGGAGTTGTTCAAGGACTATTCACAATCCTGGCGGTATTTGTTGGGCCATTCCTGTCAAGCGCGATGATTGCTTCGGTGACTGCAACCGGCGGAGTGTTATTGGTCGGCGTAGGTTTGCGCGTGCTGCGAATCAAGTCAGTTGCCGTTGGCGATCTGTTGCCGGCACTGATTATCGCGCCAATTTTGACCCTGATTGTTGCTGCTTACGTTTAAATTGGTCCTGCACATGGTGCCTTCAAATAGTGCGTGTAACTAGGGCATGATTCCGGCGTAAATGCCGGTTGGTGGCACGATCATGATGTCACTCTCGGTAATGCCCGCGATCGCGAACTGAAGTCCCAATGGGACATATGAACTCATGTCTGCGTTGAGTCCCGGCAGGTTCACAAAATGTGTCGCATCCCAGGCAAATGAAATGGATTCACCCGGTCCAATCTCAACGGGCCCAGGGGTCAGTGTTGCTGGCTGCTCGCCCAACACGGCAGCGACTAATGCATCCGGGTCGGTGCCTTGGTTCGTGATTCGCATGAGGACTGTGGCATTGCCTGCTTCATCTTGAACGGCGGTGGCGTTATCAACCACGATGTCGCCAACCCGGAGGGTATTTCCGTTGCCCGAAGGCTGGGTTGCTTGCACATTTGTCGTGGCTTGTTGGCCGTTATAACACCCCGTGAGGGTCAATGAAATGAGGGCAATCCCGGCTGCCACCCCATAAATGGATCGGAGTTTGGTGGGGCGGGTGATTTCGGCAGGTCGCTTCACGGTGTCAGGATACAAGGATCGTTCATGTGGACTTCATTCGCGCTGCGGATTCCCTCATGGGATTAGGGGAGCCTCTAACTGCCGAAGGTCGGCTTGGGTCACCGTGGTAAAGTTGACGTCTCTCGAAAGGGGTTCATCCATATGGCTTTTAAGGTCGGCGAGACTGTCGTTTATCCCCATCATGGGGCCGCACTCATCGAAGCGGTCGAAATGCGGACAATCAAGGGTGAGGATCGCGAGTATTTGGTACTCCGGGTAGCCCAAGGGGATCTCACGGTTCGAGTCCCTTCCGACAATGTTGACCTAGTGGGTGTTCGTGACGTTGTTGACGCAGCAGGGCTGGATCGAGTGTTCAGTGTGCTTCGCCAGCCATACACCGAAGAACCCACCAACTGGAGCCGTCGTTACAAGGCCAATCTGGAAAAACTTTCATCCGGGGATGTCATCAAGGTAGCGGAGGTCGTTCGCGACCTGTGGCGTCGCGAGCAGGATCGTGGACTTTCTGCTGGCGAGAAGCGCATGTTGGCTAAGGCCCGCCAGATCCTCGTCAGCGAACTCGCATTGGCTGAAAAGACCAATGAAGTTAAGGCTGAAGAAATACTTGATGAGGTTTTAGCTTCCTAAGAAAGTTGGGAAAGTGAATCGCACCGCGGCACTTGTCCCGGCAGCTGGTCGTGGAGAACGGCTGGGCCCGGGGGAACCCAAAGCTTTACGCGAGCTTTCTGGTGTCCCAATTCTTATTTACGCAGTGAGTGCGCTTGCGGCGGCTCGAAGTATTGATCTCGTTGTCGTCGCGGCCCCGGTCGGAGACGTTGAATCCGTTGCAGCACTTCTTGCACAACAAAGTTTTTCGGACAAGGTCTCTGTCGTGGCAGGTGGTGACACCCGGCAAGAATCCGTTGCCCGAGCACTCATTGCACTACCAGCCGATGTTGACGTAGTTCTCGTCCACGACGCAGCCCGGCCGCTAGTCCCCGTTGAATTGGTAACCGCCGTTGTCGCTGCAGTGCGAGCGGGAAACCCGGCAGTGGTTCCAGGGCTGGCAGTCACCGACACGGTGAAACAAGTTAACAGCGATGGTGACGTGCTGGCAACGATTGATCGTAATTCGCTGCGAGCAATTCAAACCCCGCAAGGATTTGATCGCGAACTCTTGCAGCGTGCACATGCGCAACTCGATGAATCACAAGGTGTTTTCACCGATGATGCTGGAATCATTGAAGCGATGGGAATCACCGTGAAAGTAATTGAAGGTCACGTTGAAGCCATGAAAATCACTCGACCATTTGATCTTGCAATAGCTGAAACAATCATTGGTAAAAGAAGGGCAAGCGGTGTCATCAGCTAAACACCCATTTGTGGGAATCGGTACCGACGTGCACGCGTTCGCTCCTGGCCGACCACTTTGGATCGCCGGTTTGCTGTGGCCCGGCGAGCCTGGACTTGATGGTCACTCAGACGCTGATGTCGCATCCCATGCAATCTGTGATGCACTTCTATCAGCCGCAGGTCTAGGAGACCTTGGTGCAGTCTTTGGGACAGGGGATCCCCAGTGGGCCGATGCTTCGGGTGTGAGTTTGGTGTCCCATGTCGCTCAATTAGTTAACAAACATGAATTCACAATTGTTAATGTCTCAGTTCAGGTTATTGGTAACTCGCCAAAAGTAGGGACTCGACGGCAGGAGGCGCAGGACGTACTCAGTGCAGCTATTGGTGCACCGGTCCGAGTCTCGGGAACGACCAGCGATGGCCTCGGACTTACCGGCCGTGGTGAGGGAATTGCGGCAATTGCCGTCGCCAGTGTCATAGGAAAATAAAGCGTTTACTAGCCAACATCTTCTCACTAGTAATGTTCGCACAGTGACTCTGCAGACTTTACGGATCTATGACACCTCAACACGTTCTTTGCGGGACTTCGTCCCCCTGGAGAGCGGCAAGGTCGGTATATATCTGTGTGGAGCAACAGTTCAGGCTCCTCCACATGTTGGTCATATTCGTAGTGGAATCGCCTTTGACGTTGTCCGGCGTTGGCTCACCGCTGCAGGCTATGACGTCACATTCGTGCGCAATGTGACTGACATTGACGACAAAATTATTCATAACGCCGGCCATGACGACGTCCCCTATTGGGTTGTTGCCTTTAAAAATGAACGCGCATTTACGGTGGCCTATGAAGCGCTCGGGTGTATCCCACCAACAGCGGAGCCACGGGCAACCGGTCACATCCCCGAAATGATCGACATGATGCAGGAAATCATTAACGCGGACCACGGATACGCACAAGCGGGCGACGTTTACTTTGATGTTCGCTCAGATTCTTCCTATGGATCTTTGAGTGGCCAGAAAATTGATGACATGTTGGCAGCTAATGACGCAGTCGCGCAAGGTAAACGTGATCCACGCGATTTCGCGATGTGGAAAGCGGCGAAGCCAGATGAACCACACTGGGACACACCGTGGGGTCCTGGTCGTCCGGGTTGGCATATTGAATGTTCCGCGATGGCTCGCAAATATTTGGGCACTTCATTTGACATTCACGGTGGTGGAATTGATTTGATTTTCCCGCACCATGAAAATGAGATCGCGCAATCGCGGGCTGCAGGCGATCCATTTGCCCAGTATTGGATGCATAACGCATGGGTGACGACCGCGGGTGAAAAAATGAGTAAGTCACTTGGCAATTCACTTTTGGTCAGTGAAGTACTCACTCGAATCCCAGCACTTCACCTTCGTTACTATTTGGCAGGCTCGCATTACCGCTCCATGTTGGAGTTCTCTGACGCGGCGGTTCTAGAAGCGGGAATAGGTTTCGAAAGAATTCGTGGATTCATTACCCGCGCGATGGAGGCACTGAATATTTCTGAGGTGGTCGTTGACGGCATGACGCGCGCTGCGAAGTTTGACTCGGAAATGAATAACGATTTTGGTGTGCCCAACGCGATTGCAGTGATTCATGAGGTTGTGCGCGCGGCAAACACGAAGCTTGCAGGAGGTAATGCCGAGTCGGCCAGGGTGGATCTGGTTTCCGTTGTCAGCATGCTCGACGTGCTAGGCATGAATCCATTGGATGTGCACTGGAAGCAGGAGGAGTCGAGTAACCAAGAAGTAATCGGGCAACTCGTACAGGTAGCAATTGATCAACGAGCTGACGCGCGCGCACGTAAAGACTTTGAAGCAGCCGATGCAATCCGTAATGAACTGGATCGAATTGGTAT
>JAFMCP010000016.1 GCA_017857705.1 Candidatus Nanopelagicales bacterium | reverse complement strand
AAGACGGCTCAGGATGTGGGTGATATTGACTGGCCGCAACGACCTGGTGGCCCCGGCATGATTCGAACATGCGACGCACGGTTTAGGAAACCGACGCTCTATCCCCTGAGCTACGGGGCCGGGGGGTGTGTGAAGAACTTAGTGCATAACCATGTGCATAACCTCGTGTGGATAGTGGCGGTTGGTTCTTTCTTATGCATTGGCGTGATTTCCGTTCAATAGTGAGTTGAGTTTGCTGCGATCAGGGCAAATGAGCGTTTGTGAGCGTGCTGAAAATCCATATCGCCTTAGTTGCTGGTAGACGAGGTTGTGTTCGGTCCTAGCCGCCTATGTTGGGAGCTATTCCCGCAAGAGTGAATCGCTCCTGAACTTCGAAAAAGTCGCGGTGGAAACAGTTTTGGCAGAATGCGGTTCATCGCTGCCCACGCTCACCGCGAATTGCTAGCTAAAAACTTCAGGCAAACTAAGCAGGTCAGGGATGTTGATTTATGCCGAAGCGGGTTGAACGAGGCAAAAGACATTTCCTTCAGGGTCAGCCAACCTGATCCACCTTGACCCGGCTTCCGTAATTGGTGACTCATCAATTCTGGTGGCGCCGAGTTCAACAGCGCGGAGCGCTTGCTCTTCAATATCGCTGACGTGTAGATCCAAGTGAATGCGATTCTTCGCCGAGGGTTTTTCGGGAACAACTTGGAAAATCAACTTAGGTCCAAGACCGGTTGGGTCAACGGCCGAGTAATAGATTTGGTCCGGCCCATAGCGTTCGGTGTCCGTGTGATGTGTTTGGTATCCCAATAGATTTTCATAGAAGGTGATCATCAGTTCGAGGTCATTGATATCTATGGCTACTTCAATGCGCATGGAACCACCTTAGTTTGGGAAAAGCGAAAGCCCGGTCGGTTTCCCGACCGGGCTTTCAGCAATCTGGACTAGCTAATTGAAGCGCCAGTGCCGGCGAGCCAGCCGTTGACGGTTTCGGTATTAGCGTCGATCCACTTCTGAGCTGCTTCTTCAGGAGTCATTCCGCCTTCGATGTCCGCAGCAACTGCGTTCTGATCGGCGTTGGTCCACGAGAAGTTGGTCAGCAGAGTTGCAAATGGCGAGCCCGAAGCCATGAGCTCGGCTGTTGCTAGCTTAATAAGTGGGGACTCTGGGTAATCGGTCAAACCACTTGCATCTTCAGGTGCGGTCCAGTCGCTGGCGGGGAAGTTGACCCGAGCCAGTGGAACCTGAGCCAAGAAGTTCTGTGGCTCGTAGAAGTAACCCAGGGCAGCTGTCTTGTTTTCTGTTGCCTGAGTGAAGAGCTCGATGAGTGCGGCTTCTGAACCGGTGGAAACCACCTTGTAGTTCAAGCCGTATGCCTCGATGATCTTCTCACCAATGGTGGTGTATCCGGGTGGTCCTTCATACCAAGCACCCTTGTCACCGGTTTCTGGTGTCTTGAAAAGATCTGCGTAGTCATTGAGCTTTGTGCCATCGAGGATGTCTGGGTTTTCATCAGCCATCCACTGCGGGACGTACATGCCAATGAGGCCGATATTGCCATTGGGGCCAACCTCTTGGATTGCTCCACGGTCTACCCACTCTTGCCAACGGCCGCCGCCCCAATCCTCGACAATAACGTCAATGGAGCCTGCTTCCATGGCGTCGTAGGTGACGCCAGCTTCTTCAAGTTGAGTTTGTTCCACGTTGCAACCAAGTGCGTTCTTGGCAACCTCGGAAACAACCTGGGCTGAAGCGGTGTAGCCAACCCAGCCGTGCATGGCAATTACGACATCGCCGCAAGCAATGGTTTCGGCTGCTTCTTCTGTGGCGGTCTCGCTCGCTGTGGTTTCATCGGTCGTTGCAGTTTCACTTGCGGCATCGTTGACGCTGTCGCCGCAACCTGCGAGCACTAGAGCGGCTACTGCCAACAGTGGCAGCGCAGCCATGCGCTTAGTGAGGTTTCTCCTCATTTGGTTCCCCTTCTTCCCGTGCCACCCGCTTTGGGTAGACGCCTAACTCCGTTTCGCACTCGAGTGCGCGATTCGGTCCATAACAATCCCCAGGAGAACGATAGCCAGACCTGCGGCTAGTCCCTTTCCTTGGAGTTCTGGTTTGGATGCACCTTGCAGAACCAGATAACCCAAGCCACCTGCTCCTACAAGTCCGCCAATTACGACGACGGCTAATACGAAGATTAAACCTTGATTTGCACCTAAAAGCAGGGATTTCTTCGAGGCGGGAAGTTGCACTTTCGTAACAACTTGGGTTGTGCTTGATCCAGAAGCGATGGCGGCCTCGACCATTTCCTTGGGAACCCCACGAACACCATCGGCCACAATGCGCACCACAACGGGTGCTGCATAGAACACCCCACAGACAATCGCGGCGAATCTGGTGGGGCCAAACAGTGCTAAAACGGGTACCAGGTAAACGAATGCGGGCAAGGTTTGCCCTGCGTCCAGAAACGGTTTGAGCGCTCGTTCCACTTTTTCGCTTCGGCCTGCGGCCACACCCAACACCACGCCGATCAGCATTACAACTGCGGTTGCCATCAGGACTTGGGTGAGGGTGATCATGGTGTCATTCCACAATCCAATCCACACAATGAGAAGCAGTAGGACCGCTGACAAAATTGCGACGGTGCGTCCACCGATGATTGCGGCGAGAACTGAAATCATGATGACGGTCAGGTACCACGGGGAATCTGCCAGCAGGTACTCAATGGGATTGAGAATGTAGATCGTGAACGTTTCGTTAAAAGTGGTGGTGAAGAAATAGAAGGTGGTGGTGAACCACTCGGTGAACGAATCCGCTCCGCCACCAATAGCGTCGTTGAAATTCAGGGCGTCGGGGAATACCGCTGCCCATAGTTGCTGACGGGATACCATGATTGCCACGATTGTTGCAATACCTGCAGCGATCAAGCCGATTCGGCGAATCATGAGCGGTTGCCCGGTGAGCGGGATTTGATTGCTCTTGACGACAGCGGCCGTGGTTGCCCTGTCCAGAATGACCGCGAGGAGCACAACGGCTATTCCGGCGGTCACTCCATCGCCAATACTTCGAATCGACAAAGCTCGCACAATCGGTTCGCCCAAACCGGGAGCACCAATTAACGCTGCAATGACCACAAAGGACAGGGCGGCGAGTGTCGTCTGATTAACGCCCAAAATAATTGTTCGCTTGGCCATGGGGAGTTGCACTTTAGTGAGTTTTTGCCAACGGGTGGAGCCCATTGACTCGGCCGCTTCGATGGGACCGTTGTGCAAACTGCGAATTGCATGTGCGGTGATTCGAATACCAATCGGAATGCTGTAAATCATGGTGGCGATCGTGGCGGCGGCAACACCAATGAGGAAAACCAATGCGAGCGGAGCAAGGTATACCAATGTTGGCGTGATTTGAGCCAGGTCAAGAATGGGTCGAACCGCCGCCATGACTTTGTCGTTGAGCCCAGCCCAGATGCCAATGGGCAGCGCAATAGCCAGAGACAAAATGACGGCGCCCAAGGTCAAGGCCAGGGTGTCCATTGAATAGGTCCACATGCCGAGAATCCCGCAGCCAAGGATCAGCACCATGGACAACAGTGACGTGCGCCAATTTGAGGTAGCGAAGACAATGAAACCGATCAGAGCCACAACACCGAACCAGCCAATAAGTGGGATAACTCCGCCGGATGCAGGTTCGGAAATGGTCAGGCGAATAACTTCAATGAAACTTTCAATGCCTTGTCGGAATGGATTAAACACGTACACGAAAATGGGGTTCTCGGCTCTTGCGGCTCGAATGTTCGCGGCCATGTCACCGAGGAATGCTGTGGTGGGAGTGTCTTGGGCATTAGGGAGATCCAGGGTGTGTACACCTCTGAAGATCCGTCCTATGACGAACCACACAATCAAAAGTCCAACGACCAGAACCCATTTCCTTCGAAAAAATTCGGGTACGTGTGTATCGACCCACACTTTCATGCGGTGAGTTCCTTTTTGACATCGTCGGCAAAGACTGTGGTGAGTTCTTCCCGACCAACAACTCCAACAACTTGGCCGTTCTTGATCACCTTGATGGGATCAGGGTCACTCATGATTCGGTGCATGACCGAGCGAACAATGACATCGGACTCAATGGGCTGTGTTGTGCTGGCTGATCGATCGCCAATCGGACGAGCAATATCTTGTACGCACAGAACATGTGATTTGGGAATGTCATTGGTGAAGTCGGCGACATAATCATCGGCGGGGTTCAGCACCAACTCGGTGGGTGTGCCGATCTGCACCATGGCTCCATCACGCATGATCGCAATGCGATCACCAACCCGCATTGCTTCAGCAAGATCGTGGGTGATAAATACCATGGTGGTGTTGAGGTCGTGATGGAGTCGGACAATTTCATTTTGCATATCGCGTCGAATAAGTGGATCGAGTGCACTGAATGGTTCATCGAGGAACATGACTTCAGGGTTCACGGCGAGTGCTCGGGCAAGCCCCACCCGCTGTTGCATGCCTCCTGAGAGTTGCTCGGGATAGTGATTGGCGTATCCGGTAAGACCAACGAGCTCAATCACTTCATTGGCACGTGCATGGCGTTTGTCTTTCTTCATACCATTAACTTCGAGCGAGTAAGCGATGTTGTCAATGATTGATCGGTGGGGGAGAAGCCCAAAGTGTTGAAAGACCATTGAGAACTTGGTTCGCCGCAGTTGGCGCAACCGTGAAGCGGATGCGGCGAGAACATCTTCGCCTTCAATCAGAACCTGACCCGATGTTGGCTCAATCAGGCGAGTAAGGCAACGCACGAGAGTGGATTTACCGGAACCGGAAAGGCCCATGACAACAAATACTTCGCCATCGGCAACATCGAATGAGACATCGCGCACGGCGGCGACACAGCCCGTTTCTTTCAAGAGATCAGTCCGACTCAATTCTGCAAAAGGAGTGCCAACAACCCCATTCGGGGTTGGTCCGAAAATCTTCCACAAATTGCGCACCGAGATGGCGG
The DNA here is from genome assembly GCA_017857705.1 of Candidatus Nanopelagicales bacterium. Taxonomy (GTDB): domain Bacteria; phylum Actinomycetota; class Actinomycetes; order S36-B12; family S36-B12; genus UBA4592. The sequence goes on along the minus strand of JAFMCP010000016.1, from coordinate 25,368 downwards.
GTTCTTTGCCGTCGGCACTTTCATTTGCGGAAGTGCTCTCTGTCGTGATCGTCATGGTCACTCCTTTTATGTGGCTAAACTAAACCAACCTGATGGTTCTGGGTCGGTGTTCTGATACACGTGCTTGGCTTCGAGGTACTCGAGTAGTCCATTGGGGCCGAGTTCGCGACCAATGCCGGACTGCTTAAACCCACCCCATTCGGCTTGTGGCACATAAGGATGGAAATCGTTGATCCACACGGTTCCGTGGCGGAGTGCATTCGCCACCCGTTGTGCCTTGCCTGCATCTTGGGTCCACACCGCACCGGCAAGGCCGTAGTAGGTGTCATTCCCCAAAGCAACAGCTTGTTCTTCGGTGGTGAAAGTTTCAATGGTGAGCACGGGTCCGAATGATTCGTCTTGCACACAACGCATGGTGGTGGTGCAGTTCCCCAAAATGGTGGGCGGATAAAAGTATCCGGGTCCATCGATTGGCTGACCGCCACACAACAGGGTGGCACCTTCGGCGATTCCGGCGGTGACGAATGCGTGCACTTTGTCTCGATGCTGCGCACTAATGAGGGCGCCGGTCTCGGCATTGTCGTCGAATGGCCCACCAAGTCGGATCTGCTTGGCTCGCTCCACAAGTTGTTCCACAAAAGAGTCGTGAATTGATTCTTCGATGATCAATCGTGAGCCAGCGGAGCATACTTGGCCAGAATGTAAAAAGATCGCGGTGAGGGCGTTGTCCAGTGCTGCGTCGAAGTTGGCATCGGCGAACACCACATTAGGGTTTTTACCACCCAGTTCCAAGGCAACCTTTTTAATGGTTGCTGCAGCGCTGATCATGACGCGCTTGCCTGTTTCCAGCCCACCGGTGAAAGACACCATGTCAACTTTGGGGCTCGCGGTAAGGGTGTCGCCGATTGCAGAACCCGCCCCAAGAATCAGATTCCCGACACCGGCTGGCAGTCCGGCATCGGTTAGAGCTTGCATGAACATAATAGAAGTACTGGGTGTGAGTTCACTGGGCTTGAGCACGAATGTGCAGCCAGCAGCAATGGCGGGTGCGACTTTCCACGTTGCCTGTAACAGCGGGTAATTCCACGGGGTAATAAGTACGGCAACACCCACCGGTTCATATTGAACGCGAGATTCGATTTTCGGATCTCCGGTGTCGACCCTGCGACCGGAGAATGTGGGCCCGAGCTGGGCAAAATACCGCACACAGCGAATTGAATCGGCGATGTCGTAGCGAGCTTCAACGAGTCTTTTGCCGGTGTCGAGGGATTCAGCCCGAGCGAACTCCTCGAGACGGTCCTGCATCAGGGCGGCGGTGCGTTCTAAAATCTGACCCCGTTCGATCACCGAGGTGGTTTTCCACCAGCCGCCATCGAATGCGGCTCGAGCCGCGTGAATTGCCCGGAGGGCGTCGGCCGGGTCGGCTTCTGCAACGGTTCCCACCAATGTTTCGTCGGCCGGGCAGTTGATCTCGCGAACTGCTCCACCGGTGGCGCCTTCCCAGCCTCCGTTGATGAACAGTTCACTCACGACTTTCCCACTTCCTTTAATTTTTTGAGTGTGGTGCGTTCCACCCACCACCAATTATTTGGTGCGTTCCACCCACCACTAATTATTATGTCTTTTGGTGCCGATAGAAGGGGATTTGCTGAGGTGGGAGGGGATTGTTACCTTTTATCAGATCGGCGCCCTTTTCAGCGATCATCATGGTGGGGGCATAGATATTTGCGTTGGTGACCACCGGCATGACCGAAGCATCGACAACACGAACACCCTCCACTCCGTGCACCTTCATGGTGTCGGGGTGAACAACCGACATTTCGTCGATCCCCATTTTGCAGGTGCAGGATGGATGGTAGGCGGTTTCGCCGTCTTTTTTGACCCATTCGAGTATTTCTTCGCGGGTATGCACACTCGGTCCAGGGGAGATTTCTCCATCCGAGTACGGCTCAAACGCGGATTGACCGAGAATCTTGCGGGCAACTTCAACCGCCTCGACCCATTCCTGTTCATCTTGGGCGGTGGAGAGGTAATTGAAGAGAATCGCGGGTGCCAAAGTGGGGTCCGCACTTGTGATCTTGACGCTCCCTCGAGAATTTGAATACATGGGCCCAATATGAACCTGGTACCCGTGCCCACCCTCGGGAGCTGTGCCGTCATAGCGCACCGCAATGGGCAGGAAGTGGAACATCAGGTTGGGATAGTCAACTTCTTCATTTGACCTGGCAAACCCTCCTCCTTCGAAGTGGTTGGAGGATCCGGGACCCTTGCGGAAAAATAGCCAGGCGGCTCCAATAAATGGGCGCTTCCAGAAGGCAAGATTCGGATTCAATGAGACCGGCTGCTTACAGGAATGTTGTACGTACACTTCCAGATGATCCTGAAGATTCTGTCCCACTCCTGGCAGGTGGTGAACCGGTTCCACACCCACGCTCCTGAGGTATTCGGAATCACCGATACCGGAGAGTTGAAGTAACTGTGGCGAATTGATGGCCCCGCTGCACAGGATTACTTCCTTGCACCTGTACGTGATCTTCTTCTTGCCTTTGTACAGGACTTCAACACCCACAGCCTTCTTTCCCTCGAAAAGAATTTTCGTGGCAAGTGACTTGGTCCTAATGGTGAGATTTGGGCGACTCTTGACCGGACGAAGATATGCGGTCGATGCAGACACGCGCAGGCCTCGACGAACACTGCCGTCAAATGGCGCGAAGCCTTCTTGTTGGTAGCCATTCACGTCTTCGGTCAACGGGTAACCCGCCTGTTGCGTCGCGCTGAAGAACGCTCCGAATAACGGGTTCTTCACCTTGCCGCGATTTACTTCCAGTGGACCGGTGGTGCCACGCCATTCACTATCGCGACCATTCGCTTTTTCCATTTTCTTGAAGTACGGCAAGCAGTGGGCGTAATCCCAATTTTGCATACCCGGTTCTTGAGCCCACTTTTCATAATCAAGTGGATTGCCGCGCTGGAAAATCATGCCGTTGATACTGCTGGACCCACCGAGTATCTTTCCGCGGCCTGAAGAAATTCGTCGATTGTTCATAAAAGGCTCAGGTTCGGTGGAGTACATCCAGTCATAATGCTTATTGCCGATTGGAAAGGTCAACGCTGCAGGCATGTGGATGTATACATCCCACCAGGAGTCTTTGCGGCCTGCTTCCAGCACGAGAACACTCTTAGATGATTCCTCACTGAGTCGATTCGCCATGGCAGATCCCGCTGAACCGCCACCAACAATGATGTAGTCGTAGACCTTGTTCGACATTTTTTAGTCTCCGAGTTCAGTCCTGCGACGGTTGACGTAATCGAGAAGAGCTTCTTCAACGGATTCTTCGATAGGTGGTTTGACATATTCTTCGAGTGTCTTCTCTGCGTACTCACCTGCACGGGTTGCCGTGTCCTTTGAACCATTGCGGGTCCAGCGTTCGAAGTTGTCAGAGCTGGAGAGAAATGGGCGGTAGAAGCAATCGCGGAAACGTTCCATGGTGTGCGCGGCGCCAAGGAAGTGGCCAGCGTGGCCAACTTCTTCGTGTGCACCAAAGGCCAGGGCATCGTCATCGAAATGAATAGGCGTGAATTCATGTTGCAGGGATTCAAGAATTTGCATATCGATTACATATTTCTCAATGCTGGAAACAAGTCCACCCTCGAGCCAGCCAGCGGTGTGCATTACAAAGTTGGTGCCGGCAAGGAAGGTGGGCATCATGGTCATCATGGCTTCATAAGCGGCTTGTGCATCAGGAAGTTGCGAGGAGTTCAACCCGCCACCGCCGCGGAATGGTAGGTCAAAGTGGCGAGCAATTTGGCCGGTCGCTAATAAGCCAATTCCTGATTCAGGAGTTCCGAACTGTGGGGAACCGGACTGCATATCGATATTGGACAGGAATGAACCGAACACAACGGGTGTACCCGGTCGCACCAGTTGAGCGAGGGCAATACCGGTGAGTGCCTCAGCAATTTGCTGTGCGAGTGCTGCAGGAATAGATACCGGTGACATGGCGCCCATCAGCAGGAACGGGGTCGTCACAACGGGTTGACCGGCGCGTGCGTATTCCATCAGGGAATCGAGCATGCGATCGTCCCAGCGCAATGGTGAGTTGCAGTTGATCAGGTTGATGCAGAACGGGGTTTCTTCAATTGAGGCCCGGCTACCGAAAACAATCTCACCCATGGCGAGGGTGTCTTTGGCATTAATTTCACTGACCACATTGCCCATCACGATTTTGTCGGTCAAAGTGAGCGCAGCAAACATCATGTCAAGGTGGCGTGAGTCCATAGCAGCATCGCCAGGCTCAACTACAACTCCGCCAACACTGTCCATTGCTTTAAATGACTGGGCCAACTTGGCAAAGTCGCGGAAATCATCCAGGGATCCCTCGCGGCGTACGTCACCGCGGCGGAAGAAAGGAGGGCCGTACACGCTGGAGAACACCATGTTGTTGCCACCGATCACAACATCGTTGTCATGATTGCGAGCCTGCATGTTGAACTGGCTCGGAGCCTTGGCCACCAGTTCGAGAATGAACTCGGGGTCAAAGAAGACCTTTTCACCATCGACCCGTTGACCGGCCGCCTTGAACATCTCAACGGCTTCGGGCTTGGCAAACTCAATTCCAAGCTCGCTGACAATTCGGCGCCAGCCGCGGTCAAGAGTTGCCATGGCCTCGGGGGAGAGAATCTCGTAGCGAGGCATTGAGTTGGTGAACATCGGTCTCCTTGGGTTTATGAGTCTCGGGATTTATGTATGTCTGTCGGTCTTCATGAATTTAGGTGAAAAATTCTTTTGGATCAATCTAGGCCAAACCTCTTGCGCTCGTGGTTTCCCCCGACCTACACTCCGTTATGGAACTACTGTTTCATAATGTGGATCTGTTGTGGTCGCTTTTCCATAACTTTTTCGGGAAATACAGAAAGTCAGTACCGGGTAGCAAGTCAGTACCGGGTAGCGATCAGGCGTTTGAATAGAGATCAGGCGTTTAAAGGTAAGCCGATGATCAAGGAGGTGAGTATGTCCAGTCCCACGGGAACCCAAGCCGTGGATCGAGCATTGGGTTTATTGACCCAGATCATGGAATCCACAACCCCTTTAACTTTCAGTGAACTGCAGGAATCCAGCGCTCTGGCCAAAAGCACCGTGTCCCGGCTGCTTTCCAGTCTGGAGACCGCAGCCTTAATTTCCCGCACGCCGCAGGGACTGATCCGTCCAGGCGCAGGCTTGATTCGATTTGCCTACGCCCACGCACCCAATGAAGAACTGCTGGAATTCGCCCAAACTGCCATGCAAACCCTCAGTGATTTAACGGGGGAAACAATCAATCTTGCCGTACTCCTGGGCACTGAAGTGGAGCAGATCAGTCAGATTGATTGCACTTTCCGCATGGGTGGGGTGAACTGGGGAGTTTCCCGAGTGCCCCTGCACTGTTCAGCACTTGGAAAAGCATTCCTGGCCTATGGAGCCCAACTTCCCGAAGGACGTCTGGCCAGACTGACACCTCGGTCGGTCACCAACCGCGCCGAACTGGAAAACCAACTGGTCACCATTCGTGAACGGGGTTGGGCCAGGGCCGACTCTGAACTCGAGATCGGCCTGATTGCAATAGCCGCTCCGATCTTCCGGGAGTCAGGGGACATGATTGGTGCCCTGTCTATTTCTGGACCCACCATGCGCATGACCCGTGAGGTCACTGAGCATTACGCAGAACTGCTCCTCCAAGAAACCGCACGTGTATCCGAAAAATTCGGCTACAGCGGTGCACCAACAGGCAAAACAGAACAACTAGCACGCGAAATAAAACCCACTTCCGGGAAAAATGGTTCACCTGCGGCTAATCACGCCCAGGTTCGCAGAAGGGTTGGTGCCGCATGACACCGGACGACGTACTCAAAGGTCTTTATGACGAAACCATGATTGGCAACGCCCCAGCAGTCTTGGAGTTGACCAACCAGGGTTTGGAAATCGGGATGACACCGGAGACAATCCTGTTCGACGCACTCATTCCTTCATTGGAAGAAGTAGGTGCTCGTTTCGAGAGAGGCGACTACTTCGTTCCCGAAATGCTCATTGCCGGTCGTGCCATGTCTGGCGCACTCGATGTATTGCGCCCGCTCCTCGTGGCAAAGGGCGTGGAGAGTATTGGCACATTCCTCATGGGAACCGTGAAGGGCGATGTTCACGATATTGGCAAGAACCTCGTGAACATCATGCTTGAGGGTGCGGGCTTCCAGGTAATTGATATCGGTGTCCAGGTTCCACCGGAGAAGTTCATTGCGGCCATTGAAGAACACAACCCCGACATTGTCGGCATGTCGGCATTCCTCACCACCACCATGCCCATGTTCAAAGCAAATATCAACGCAATTGAAAAAGCCGGTCTGCGCGACAAGGTGATCATCATGGTAGGTGGCGCACCTGTCACCCAGGAATACGCCGATGTGTGTGGCGCCGATGCCTATGCAGCCGATGCTGCCACGGCTGTTCGTCGCGCCAAGGAACTCATTGCAGCGAAGCGAGCGGGTTAGTCGGGACAATCATGGCGGGCAAACTACTTCCCTTTGTGGAACACGCGATTAAGAAACCTATTTGGGATTGCCAAATGTGTGGTCAATGTGTGTTGCACTCAACCGGCATGACCTGTCCCATGACCTGTCCCAAGACTTTGCGCAATGGTCCGTGCGGGGGTGTTCGGGAAAACGGAAACTGCGAAGTTATTCCGGAAATGCAATGTGTTTGGGTGAAAGCGAATAAGCGAGCTGCCACCATGCTGGGCCTACCCAAATCATGGCGCGAGGAAATCAGTCACATGCGTCCACCGGTGAACAATGCACTCAATGGTGAGTCCTCATGGATCAACCTGGCCAACGGTAAGGACCGCGAAACACCTGCCGGCTGGATCGGCGTCTCGCACCACTCGGATGAGGATCACTCATGACATTCCGTGAATTAGTGGCACAGCGCACCCGACCAATTGTCACCGCCGAATTCCCTTCCATTGCTGGTGGAACCCTGGAAAAAGTCAAGCAGGAATGGGATCGACTCAGCTCATTGGTAGATGCCGTGAATGTCACCGACAACCCCGCGGCACATGCATATTCATCCAATGTCTCCGTGGCCATTGCGCTCCAGAACCTTGGTGCCGACGTGATCATGCAGGTGGTGTGTCGTGACAAAAACCGTCTGGCGGTGCAGGCCGACATCGTGGGTGCATCCATGCACGGTGTGTCAACTATCTGTGCGCTCACCGGAGATGATGTCACCGCGGGCGATGAACCCGAAGCACGTCGTGTTTTTGATCTGGATGGACCGCAACTCATTTCCGTTGCCACAGGTTTGTCCCAAGGCCAGTTTCTGTCCGGGCGCAAAGTTTCAGACCCCAAAGAACTCCTGGTGGGTGGAGTGGAAAACCCATTCGCACCCCCCATGCAAGCACGCATCAAGCGGGCCCGCATGAAAGTTGATGCAGGCGCTAAATTTCTGCAACTTCAAATCGGTTACCAGCCGGAGCTCTTGGAAGAATTTATGGCAGGAATTGTGGCCAATGGCACAGCAAAAGATGCCGCCATCATGCCCACCGTCATTTTGACAAAGGCTGCACGTGCATTGAACTTCATAAACGACAAAGTTGCGGGCATCCACGTTCCACAAATTGTTATTGATCGAGTGGCTAACGCAGAAGATCAATCAGAAGAGTCTTATCAGTTAGTTCGAGAATCAGCCGCCCACGCGCTCTCACTTCCAGGTGTGGCCGGCATTCACATCACGGATTTCCGTCACGATGACGCGGTTGCGCGTCTTGTATCGGATTTGCAAATAGGCCCATTTCACCAGTCGCTAACAAAAGGAATCGCATAATGCATACGATCGTCAGTTCTGCCACAAAGACAGTCACTATCGGTGCTGATCAACCCTTTTGCATTATTGGGGAACGGATCAACCCGACGGGACGTAAAATTTTTCAGGAGCAATTGCGCGCGGGTGATTTGAGTGCGTTGGAGAAAGACGTCAATGACCAGGTTGCCATGGGTGCCACCATGCTCGATGTCAATATGGGCGCACCCATGATCGATGAAGCCGAGATGCTCGGTAAAGCGGTGACCATGATTCAGGAACTGACTGATCTTCCTTTGTGTATCGATTCATCTGTTGTGGAAGCCCTAGAAGCAGGGTTGGACGCCTACAAAGGCAAAGCGTTGGTCAACTCGATCACTGCCGAAGACGAACGCATGGAACTGATTCTTCCGCTGGTGAAGAAGTATGGCGCCGCAATCATTGCGCTCCCCAACGATGAATTCGAAATCCCTGAAGAGCCAGAGCGTCGCCTTGAACTCACTCGCTACATTGTTGAGCAGGCTACCGGCAAATATGGAATCCCGATTGAAGATATTGTGATCGATCCACTGGCCATGCCGATCGGCGCGGATTCGCAAATGGTTGTTCGGACCTTGAAGACAATTGAGTTGATTCGCGATGAATTCGGTTTGAATATGACCCTCGGAGCATCCAATGTTTCCTTTGGCATGCCAGACCGCCACACCCTTAATGCGGTCTTCCTCCCCATGGCAATGAAAGCCGGACTGACAAGTGCAATCATGGATTCGCGCACCGCGAGCAATGTCTCTGCTGTTCGTGCCGCGGACCTCATGATGGGCAATGACGAATGGGGCGCCAACTGGATTGCCAGGCACCGCGCTAAAGAAGCCAAGTAGTCGGAAATAGTGCAGGATCAGGCCATGTCCAAAGCGCAGGGTCCGGTTATTCCGCATCCGCAAGCTCAAACAATTGATGAACCAGCGCGAGTGGAGATTGAGTTTTCCCCTTCGGGCAAGATCGCTCGTGTTCCTTTAGGTGTGACGGTTTTTGATGTTGCCAGTTGGAATGCCCTCGCGGTGGACTCAACCTGCGGAGGACACGGCACCTGTCGCAAATGCAAAGTGCAAATTGTGTCGGGTGATATCCAGCCCGGCACCGCTGATGCACGGGCATTCACCGAAGACGAACTTGAGCAAGGTTGGCGGTTGGCTTGCCAAGCATGTGCGTTCACGAATCTGAAAGTCAATGTCCCGGAACTCACCACCCGACCCAAGGCATCAACGGTTGGCGTTGGTCGCCAAGTAATTCACCGCCCCACATTGCTCAAGAGATTCCTGCAACTTCCCGAGCCCGATCTAGTTGACCAGCGTCCCGATTTACGTCGAGTTCTCGATGGCATTACCGATATGACCGCGAATGTTGATCCTATGGTCGTGCGCACGCTTCCCGCGCTACTTCGGAAAGCGAATTTCGAAGTCACCGCCGTCGTGGTGGACGATGTTCTCATTGCGGTGGAGCCGGGCGATACTTCTGACAAGCTGTACGGAATCGCTTTCGACTTGGGCACCACCACCGTGGTTGCGACTCTCTTGGATCTCTCAAATGGAATGCCCCTTGCAGTTGCATCCATGTTGAACATGCAACAGCAATACGGTGCCGATGTCATTAGTCGAATCAGTGCCACCATGCTGGATCCGCAGAAACTCTTTGATTTGCAACGCCTTGCCCACGAAACCCTCGATCAACTTGCTGGCGAAGTGTGCGACGAAGCTGGTGTTGATCGACTGGATGTATACCAAGTTGCAGTTGCGGGTAACGCGACCATGGTGCAAATCGCTCTCGGGATAGATCCGGAGCCACTGGGTGTCGCTCCATTTATTTTGGCGGCAGATGAATACCCAGACGTCCGAGCCCATGAACTTGGTCTAAAGGTCAACCCGCAGGCTCGAGCGACACTCTTCCCCGCATTGGGTGCATACGTTGGTGGCGACATTGTTGCGGGAGCGCTTGCATCCGGCATGGATCGCGATCAACGTGTTCGCCTGTTCATTGACGTTGGCACCAACTGCGAAATGATTCTTGGCAATTCGGAAAAATTGCTTGCAACCGCAGCACCTGCTGGCCCCGCATTTGAGGCAGCGTCAATTAAGTGTGGGATGCGTGCGGCGCCCGGAGCAATTGAAGTTGTCAAGATTGAACTCGACTCAGTCACGTTGGGAACAATTGATTCCAAGCCTGCAGTCGGTATTTGTGGTTCCGGTTTGGTAGATGCGGTCGCCGAATTGGTCAAGGTGGGTTTGCTAGATGAATCCGGCCGGTTTGTCACCGACGAAGCAGCCAAGGAAATCAGCCTGATCCTTGCCGATCGGTTGATCATGCGCGGTCAAGAACGTGTGTTCATGCTGACATCGGGTCAAGACGGGGAAAACGAGATATTCCTTTCGCAACGTGATGTCCGCGAATTGCAATTCGCCAAAGCTGCAATCTCTACCGGTTGGGCAATTCTGTTGGAGGAATACGGAATCGAACAGAAAGATGTCCAGCAAGTCTTACTTGCTGGATCTTTTGGTAGTTACCTGTCAGCCAAAAATGCAAAAGCAATTGGTCTCGTTCCAAATATTGCCACCACTCGAATTCTCAGTGCGGGCAATGTCGCTGGCGAGGGAGCCAAAATGGTGCTGCTCTCAGGTTCAGAGCGCAATGGTGCACGTTCACTCACCAAATTGGTGCATTACGTGGAACTCTCTGAGCGCGAAGACTTCAACGATCGGTTTGTTGAGGAGCTTGCATTCCCCGTGTGATGTCTCGGGCCCGGGATTATTTCCAACGGGGCCGCATCAAAATCACCGAACCCCTTGCACAAACTCATATATTACTGATATATCTATACCGTGACTTTGACCGATGAGGCGTATGCGAGCTTGCGCACACTTATTTGCACGGGGGAATTAGCCCCCGGTGACTGTCTGTCCGAGTCGGAACTGCAGGAAACCCTTGGGGTAGGACGAACTCCCATCCGCGAAGCCATTCGCGCCCTCGCGGCGGAGCACCTCATTGACGTCTTCCCCCGTCGCGGAACATTTGTAGCCGGAGTGGATCCCCGCAACCTCAGAGCCATGAGTGAGGTGCGGGCACAACTTGAGCCCATGGCAGCACGCCTGGCGGCCGAACGCCGCAGTGAATCAGACCTCATCCAATTTCGAGGAGCAGTGGCTCAACTCGAGGAATTGGAGCGAGGTGACCTGCGCGAGCAGGAGCGGGCTCTCATAGATTTGGATTCACAGATTCACCAATTGATATACCGGGCAACAAAGAATGCATACCTTGCAAACGACCTTGATCGTTATTACATCCACTCACTTCGGATTTGGAATCTCGGCTTAGGTCGAGTAGGCCACTTGCGTCAAGCCGTGTTGGAACATAAAGAATTACTGGAGGCCATTATCCAGGGGGACTCGGATCGAGCTTTTAACGTAATGAGCAAGCATGTAACCGAATTCGAAGCCGAGATAGCCCGGGCCTTCTAAAAAACCTATAGAAATAGAACAGTCTCGATGGTCGAGGCCAGATGAAAGGGAAATACATGAGTGATCTACCCAGCTCCGCAAAGGCCGTGATTATTGGAGCAGGAATTGTGGGCAACTCCGTTGCCTTCCACCTTGCTGATCTGGGTTGGCGCGATCTTGTTCAGGTAGATAAGGGACCACTGCCCAACCCTGGCGGGTCAACCGGACACGCGTCCAACTTTATTTTCCCCGTTGACCACGGCAAGGAGATCACCCAACTGACGGCGGACAGCGTGCGCCAATACCGGGAAATGGGTGTGTTCACCGAGTGCGGTGGCATTGAAGTTGCCCGCACACCAGAGCGTGTGCAGGAACTGCACCGTCGCATGGCATCGGCCAAGTCCTATGAAATCGAGGACACCGAAATCATCACGCCAGCTCGGGTCAAAGAACTCGTGCCCTTCATCGATGAATCCATCATTCTCGGTGGTTTCTACACCCCAAGTGTTGGCGTCGTTGACTCACTGCGCGCAGGCACAATCATGCGTGAAAAGGCAATGGCGTTGAACGCACTCACCGTGTCAGCCAACACTGAAGTTCTTGACATTGAGGTAACCAACGGACGCGTGAGTGCCGTTGTCACCGACAAGGGAACAATCAAGACGGAAACGGTTGTGATTGCCTGCGGCTGCTGGAGCCCCAAGATCGCGGCCATGGCTGGTGCGCATATTCCATTGACACCCGCCGTTCACCAAATGAAAGACATCGGCCCCGTCCCGGAATTCGCCGATGCAAAGGGCGATATTGAGTACCCGATCATTCGCGACATGGATACCAATATGTACGAGCGTCAGCACGGCACCGGGCTTGAAGTTGGTTCCTATGCTCACCGTCCGATCCTGCATGACGTTGATGAAATTCCGTCCAATGCTGAAGCGGCACTCTCACCGACCGAAATGCCGTTCACCCAGAAAGACTTTGATCTACAAGACGAGCATGCTTATGAAATCATGCCGCAGATCATCGGTAATGAAACGGTGGGACAGAAATATGCCATCAACGGTCTGCTGTCATTGACACCCGATGGCATGCCAATTCTCGGTGAAACACCAGAGGTCAAGGGGTTGTGGTCAGCCGCAGCGGTCTGGATCAAGGAAGGTCCAGGAGTCGGACGCATGTTGGCTCAGTGGATGGTTCTCGGCGAGCCCGAAATCGATCTGCACCAATCCAATGTGGCTCGCTTCTACGATCACCACAAGACCCGCGCCCACATTCGTGCGCGTACATCTGAAGGCTTCAACAAGACCTATGGAATTGTTCACCCGGCCGAGCAATGGGCGAGTAACCGCAATGTCCGCCTCTCGCCCTATTACGAACGCGAGAAAGAACTGGGCGCAGTGTTCTACGAAGGTGTTGGCTGGGAGCGTCCGTTCTGGTACGAATCCAATGCACCGTTGGTGGAGAAGTTTGGCGATGCCGTCATGCCTCGCACCTCTGAATGGGAAGCGCGCTGGTGGTCACCCATCATCAACGCTGAGCACTTGCAAATGCGTGAGACCGCAGGTCTCGTAGATCTTTCCGCGTTCGCGATGTTCGACGTGACCGGACCTTCAGCCCTCGATGTTGTGCAGAGGGCCGCATTGCGCCAAATGGATGTGGCAGTCGGCAAGGTTGTGTACACGCCGGTTCTCAAGCCGCAGGGTGGATACCAGTCCGACCTCACGATCATGCGGCTTGGTGAAAACCAATTTCGCGTTGTCACCGGTGGTGCGCACGGCATGGCAGACCTCAAGTGGTTCCGCGATCTCCTGCCCGAAAATGGCACCGCATCCATCACTGATCTGACTTCGGCGTACTCGACAATCGGAGTCTGGGGTCCTAACGCACGCAAGATTATGCAAAAGATCACCAGCGCCGACATGTCCCATGAAGGTTTCCCCTTCGGAACATCTCGCGTCATTGAAATCGGTACCCAACGGGTTTTGGCATCGCGAATTTCTTATGTCGGTGACCTGGGCTGGGAGCTCTACATTCCGATTGAGCAAGGTTTGAAACTCTGGGATGCAGTCTGGGAAGCCGGCCAGGAATTCGGCTTGATCCCGGTGGGCATCGGTGTGTATGGCACAACGGGCCGCCTCGAAAAGGGCTACCGGGCATATGGTGCCGAACTCGACTCCGAGTACACGGTGTTGGAAGCGGGCATGGCCACGAAAAAGGTCAAAGACGCTGACTTCATTGGAAAAGCTGCGCACCTTCTGCATCGCGAACAACCGGTCGCCGCGGTCTTGTGCGGACTGACCGTGGTGGATCACACCAGCTCCACCGGCGAGAAGCGCTACATGCTCGGTGGCGAGCCAATTCTGACCAAAGACGGCAAGCCGATCACTGATGCTAAAGGTCGCCGTTCCTTTGCCACCAGCGCAGGAAGTGGCCCTTCCGTCGGCAAGCACATCCTGATGGCGTACCTCCCACCGGAGCAAGCCAAAGAAGGTACCGAACTCTTGGTCGAATATATGGGTGAGCATTACCCCGTACTCGTGGAGCGCGTCGGTATCGCTGGTCTCTTCAATCCCACGAACGAACGGATTATGTCCTAATGGAAATAGCCGTATGCATTAAGCGGGTGCCGCTGCTCGGGAGTGCGATTGTGCTCACTCCCGACGGCATGGCCATTGACACGTCCAAATTGGGTTTCGGTTTAAGTCCGCACGAGGAATGCGCAGTGGAGGCAGCTGTTCAACTCGTCGAAGCTAATGGCGGTTCGGTCACGTTGTTCAGCATGGGTCACGTGGACGGTGAAGAACAGATTCGAGATCAGTTGGCAATTGGTGCTGATCGCGCAGTTCTCATTGACACCAACGGTGTCGAGCCGGATCCGCAGGCCGCCGCGAGTGCTCTCGCTGAAGCAATCAGCACTGAGGACACCACCTTCGATCTCGTGATCATGGGTTCGGAGAGTGCCGACTACGGCGGCTCGCAAACAGGTATCCGCGTTGCGCACAAGTTGGGTCTTCCTGTTGTGACCTCGGTCAAGGGCCTAAAAATCGAAGGCGGTGTCGCCACCTGTGAGCGGGCGGTGGGTTCTATCCGCGAGGTCTACACGGTTACACTCCCCGCGGTCATCACGGTGAGGGACGGACTCAATATTCCTCGATACGCATCTGTGCCCGGGCGCATGAAAGCTCGAAAGAAGTCCGTTGACATCAAGCAGGTCACTTTCGACGAGCCTCGCATCACCACCAAGAAGTTCACCATTCCCGACCGAGAAGCAAAGGGAGCAACATCACTGGGTTCCGGCGACGAAGCCGCCGCAGCACTGGTTGATGTTCTTAAGCAGATCGGAGTCCTCACGTGATTCTTGTTTATGTTGACCATGATCGAGGCGAAATTGATCCGATCTCACTTCAAGCGATTTCTGCGGCCACCGCTTTAGACCCAGATGTACAGGCCGTAATCGTCGGACACGGAGGCAAGGAGCTCGCTGGCGAGATTGCTGCCTACGGCGCAACCGCGATTCATGCTGGACATCACGTGGATCTGTTCGACTTCACCCCACGTGCACATGCGCGTGCCGTGCACTCCTTGATCGAAAAGAATTCGCCCCGCGCAGTGCTTGCCGGTGGCACACCTCGGGGCAATGAAGTTTTGAGCCACGTCGCTGCACTCATGGATGCACCGTTCGCAAGTGAATGTGTTTCCATTGTGTTGACCGGTGCTGATAGGGCTGACATTGTTCGTGCACGTTGGGCCGGCAACATGCTTGAGGAAGCTGTTGTCGTAGCACCGGTTCTCATTGCATCGGTTCAGGCGCATTCATTTACGGCCGTGGCTGCGGCCGCTCCGCTGTCCCTCACCGAGTTCGAAGTTCCCTTGTCCGAAGGCGATGTCCTAGTTCGAGTCCAAGATCGCGTGGGTTCCAGTGCCGGTGGTGTCGGTCTGGCAGAGGCAAAGGTTGTTGTCTCCGGTGGACGTGGCATGGATGGCCCCGACGCATTCAGCATGCTCGAAGACATTGCCGGAGTTCTCGGTGGTGCAGTTGGTTGCTCTCGAGTGGTCACCAGTGCGGGTTGGCGCCCCCATGCCGAACAGGTGGGGCAAACCGGTACCAAGGTTGCACCCGATCTTTATATCGCTTGTGGAATCAGTGGTGCGACCCAACACATTGCCGGGTGTAAATCGTCTAAAACTCTCATTGCAATTAATACAGATGCTCAAGCGCCCATCATGGGCTTTGCTGATTATGTTGTTGTGGACAATGTGCACACATTCCTACCGCTTCTGATTGAAAAGCTCAAAGCCGCAAACCAAAAATAGGGGAATGATTAATGCCATCAGATATTGATATTGCTCAAGCCGCAACACTCCGCCCGATTGCGGAGATTGCGAGTGAGTTAAATATCCCCGAGAGTGCGGTCGAGCCTTATGGTCGCACCAAGGCAAAAATTGACCTCGGTTGGTTGCGCACATTGCCCGAGCGTGCATCAGCTCGGTTGGTGTTGGTTACCGCAATCAGTCCCACACCTCCGGGCGAGGGCAAGACAACCACCACAGTGGGGTTGGGTGATGGCCTTCGCAAGATTGGCAAGAACACCATGGTGTGTTTACGTGAGCCATCCCTTGGTCCGGTGTTTGGCATGAAGGGTGGTGCCGCCGGCGGCGGTTACGCCCAAGTTGTTCCCATGGAAGACATCAACCTGCACTTCACCGGGGATTTCAATGCAATCGGGCTGGCTAACAACCTCCTCGCTGCCCTGATTGACAATCACATTCACCACGGCAACGCCCTCGGTATCGATGTACGCCGGGTGACGTGGAAGCGCGTTCTGGACATGAATGACCGCGCCCTGCGCGATATCACGATCGCCTTGGGTGGCCCAGGTAATGGCTACCCACGTCAAGACGGCTTCGATATTGTTGTTGCATCAGAGATCATGGCGATTTTCTGCCTCGCCACCGATGTTGAAGATCTGCGCGAGCGAATTGGTCGAATCGTGGTGGGTTACACCCGAGACGGCGAACCGGTGTTGGCAAGTCAACTCAATGCCCAAGGTGCCATGACCGTGTTACTCAAGGCCGCACTGTCACCCAATTTGGTGCAAACCCTCGAAGGAACACCTGCATTTGTGCACGGTGGGCCTTTTGCCAACATTGCTCACGGATGCAACACGGTAATTGCCACCACCAATGCGTTGAAGTTGGCAGATTATGTTGTGACCGAAGCAGGATTCGGTGCAGATCTCGGCGCTGAAAAATTCATTGATATCAAGTGCCGTGCTGCGGGGATACATCCCTCGGTCGCAGTGATTGTTGCCACCGTGCGCGCACTCAAATTCCACGGCGGAGCAGACCCCAAGAATCTCAGCGAGGAAAATCTCGAAGCCCTCGCGGTTGGCTTTGCCAATCTTGATAGGCATTTGGACAATATTCTCAACACTTATGGACTTCCGGTGGTGGTGTCCATTAACCACTTCACCGCTGACACGGATGCTGAAATCGCCCTCCTGAAGAAGCATGTAGAGAGCAAAGGCGTACCGATCGTTGTGGCGACCCACTGGGCCAAAGGCGGCGCCGGAGCAACCGAATTAGCGGAAGTTGTTGCTGGCATATGTGAGCAGGATCCTCGTCCAGCAACGGAGCCGCACGAATCATTTGTGTATGCAGACAAACTCACGCTGTTACAAAAGATTGAAGCGATCGCGACCGCGGTCTACGGCGCAAGTGAAGTCACCGCCGATTCCAAAGTGCGCACGCAACTGAAGCAACTTCAAGAGCTGTACCCCGCGTTCCCAGTGTGTATTGCCAAAACGCAGTACTCCTTTTCCACTGACCCGACACTGAAAGGTGCGCCCACCGGGCACAGTCTCAATATCCGCGAGGTGCGACTCTCGGCTGGCGCCGGATTCATTGTCGCCGTCTGTGGCGATGTCATGACCATGCCGGGACTGCCGAAGGTGCCGTCAAGTGAGCGAATTGATCTGGTTAACGGTGCGATTGTGGGGCTGTTTTAACCATGAGTCAAACAACCCGACCCCTCTCAATTCTCCGGGTGGAGAGTGAAAAGGACGGATCACACCAAATTCGGGTGGATAAAATTGACCGCGTAGTGGTCGAAGCCCCTCTCACCATTGTGTTGGGTGATCAAGTACTGGCCACCACCATGCGCACCCCGGGACACGATCTCGATCTCGCTGCCGGGTGGTTGGTGAGCGAAGCCGGTTTGACGGAGGCTTCACAGATCACCTCCATGCGCGCATTCGCGGGGTCATCGCGGTTGCGGGTGGTCGGCACAGATTTTGAAGTAGACGATGAAGACATAACCGAGAAAGAAGTTGACTCGGTCCGGGTCAGGCTTTCTACCGATGTCACACCGCCGCGTCCCAGGGCATACATCACCAGTTCATCTTGCGGTGTGTGCAGTGCAGATGTCCTCGATGAATTCAAAAGTCCGGTTGCACCACTGCACACCGCAAAGTGGAGATTTGATCCCCAGTACGCATTGCACTTTGTTGAGCAAATGCGATCCCGACAGAAAATGTTCGACATGACTGGCGCATTGCACGCCGCCGCATTGGTGGGATCTGGAAACGAAGTTCTCTTTGTGCGGGAAGACGTTGGACGTCACAACGCCGTAGACAAAGTAATCGGCCACGCCCTTACCAGTGAGTTACTCCCGCTCACCGATCATATTCTTGTGGTCAGTGGCCGTGTTTCTTATGAAATTGTGGCGAAAGCACTCACGGCATCTATCGGTGCGATTGTCGCCGTCTCAGGGCCAACCAGTCTGGCCGTCGAACTTGCGCGTCAACATGATCAACTACTCATTGGGTTTGCGCGCGAAGGTCGCATGAACATCTATAGCGGTCAGGAATGGGTTGCGGCGTGAGTGAGCACGGTAAGAAAAAGCGCGACCAGGTTGCAACCCGCCGCCCGGAAGGTGAATTTGATCCCGAGATTCGTGTGCTCCTTGCGGATTTATCCCAAGAAGAGGGCTCATTGCTTCGATGCTTGCAGCGGGTGCAGGAGCATTTTGGTTATGTCCCCGATTCGAGCATTGGTGTGATTGCCGAACTGTGCAATGTTTCTCGGGCGGAAACATTCGGTGTGCTGACCTACTACGCCGATTTGCGCACCGTTCCTCCTGCTGCCATTCTGGTTCGAATTTGCGGTGCCGAAGCCTGCCAATCGGTGGGATCCCGTGAACTTGAAGTCGAATGGCACAATATTCAAGAACGAAGTTTCACCGATGCTAGTGTCGAAACCGCTGAAGTCTTTTGTTTGGGCAACTGCGCACTGGGGCCGGCGGCCATGATTAACGGCGAGTTAATCGGTCGCGTGACCCCTGATGTAATTGCTGAACATGTCACCTCACTGTTGGCGAAATCCTAAAAAGGAGAATGAATAACCGCATGAAGGTTTTTGTTCCTGGTGACAGTGCCGCAGTATCCGTGGGTGCTGATCGAGTTGCCGCTGCGCTCGGTGCAGCGCACTCATCCTTTGAGATCGTTCGCAATGGTTCTCGCGGCCTGCTCTGGTTGGAGCCGTTGGTGGAGATTGAAGTCGAAGGTATTCGTCATGCCTTTGGTCCGGTTCAGCCACACGATGTCCCAGCGTTAGCACTCACCGGCGATTACATGAGCTCCGATCTGTATCTGGGAATCACCGATCAACTTCCTTGGCTCGCTCGCCAAGAGCGATGGACATTTGAGCGGGTCGGGATTGTTGATCCTGCATCCCCCGAAGATTTTCTGGCTCACGGTGGCTTGAGTGGTCTGAAGAAAGCAATGGCTGCGGGAGCCACCGAGACAATTGAGCAGGTCTGCGCATCGGGTCTTCGAGGTAGAGGCGGGGCGGGTTTCCCCACCGGCATTAAATGGAAAACGGTGGCTAATGCTGTTGCCACCTCCCATGCGGGAGCCCCTTTGGGGAGCACACCCCACAAATACGTTGTGGTCAACGCCGACGAAGGCGATAGCGGCACTTTCGCCGATCGAATGCTGATGGAGGGCGACCCCTTCACGCTCATTGAGGGAATGTTGATCGCGGGCTTTGCCGTTGGCGCTGATTTCGGATACATATATATAAGGAGTGAGTACCCAGCGGCTATTCATTCCATGCAGCGTGCCATTGAACTCTCCCGCGAGCAGGGTTGGCTCGGTACCTCCATCCTGGGCAGTGATTTTGCATTTGATGTTGATGTGCGGGTGGGTGCCGGCTCCTATGTCTGTGGTGAGGAGACCGCCATGCTAGAAAGTCTGGAAGGAAAGCGTGGCATGGTTCGGCCCAAGCCACCGCTGCCAGCACTTGAAGGTCTCTTTGGTGTTCCCACTGTCATTAACAACGTCATTTCCATTGGTAGCGTTCCCGCGATCATGTCTCGGGGTGCTGCTGCTTATGCCGCTCTGGGATCTGGACGTTCGCAGGGAACGTCTGTTTTTCAGCTCGCGGGCAATATTGCTCAGGGTGGAATTGTGGAGACCGGCTTCGGTGTGAGTGTGCGCGAACTAGTCCAGGGTTTCGGGGGTGGAACGCGAACCGGCCGTCCCATTCGCGCCGTGCAAATCGGTGGACCCCTCGGTGCATATCTTTCTGAGGCTGAACTTGATGTCAGCGCAGACTATGAATCCTTAATCGCCGCGGACGCCATGCTCGGCCATGGTGGGATTGTTGTTTTTGATGACACCGTGGACATGGCCACCCAGGCGAAATTTGCCATGCAATTCTGCGCTGAGGAATCCTGCGGAAAGTGCACTCCATGCCGAATTGGGTCAACTAGGGGAGTCGAAGTCATTGACCTGATCGTTCGCGGGGAGGATAGTGCAGGTAACAAGGAATTACTTGAGGATCTGTGTGAGGTCATGCGTGACGGGTCACTCTGTGCCATGGGTGGGCTCACGCCGCTGCCCGTGTTGAGTGCCCTCAATAAATTCCCCGAGGATTTTGAACCGGAATCACAACGTCGAAAGGAAAGCGTGTGAGTATCTTCCCCCCGGATCGAGTTAATGCGCCCTCAGATCTGGGCACACCCGACATCGATTCGACCGAGATCGTCACTGTGAGTATTGACGGCAATCTCATTGACGTTCCCGCAGGCACATCTGTGATGCGCGCCGCGGCCCTCGCTGGTCAAGTGGTTCCCAAGCTGTGCGCCACCGATTCACTGGATCCATTTGGTTCCTGCCGACTGTGTCTGGTGGAGATCGACGGTCGCAAAGGAACTCCCGCTTCCTGCACCACTCCATGTGAATCGGGAATGTCCGTGACCACGCAATCACCCAAGCTCGACAAGTTGCGCAAGGGTGTCATGGAGTTGTACATCTCCGACCATCCGCTGGACTGTTTGACCTGTCCGGCCAACGGTGACTGTGAACTACAAGATATGGCCGGTGTTGTGGGTCTACGAGATGTTCGTTACGGCTATGAAGGCGCTAATCATCTGGATGCCCCCACCGACGACTCCAATCCCTATTTCTCTTTCGATGAATCCAAATGCATTGCATGCAGTCGTTGTGTGCGTGCCTGCGATGAAATCCAAGGGACATTCGCCCTCACTATTTCTGGCCGCGGATTCGATTCCAAGGTCTCTGCGAGTGAGGGTCTGAAGTTCATTGATAGCGAGTGCGTCTCTTGTGGTGCGTGTGTGCAGGCATGTCCCACATCAACTTTGCAGGAAAAAACGGTTATTGAACTTGGTGTTCCGACCCGACAGGTCAAGACCACGTGCGCCTACTGTGGGGTTGGGTGTTCATTTATTGCAGAACTTCGCGGTAACGAGTTGGTGCGCATGGTTCCAGATAAGGACGGTGGCGCGAACGCTGGTCACTCCTGTGTGAAGGGTCGCTTCGCGTGGGGTTATGCATCCCACGCTGATCGTGTGACCGAACCCATGATCCGCGAGTCGATCACCGATGACTGGAAAGTGGTCACCTGGGACGAAGCCATTGGTTTTGCCGCCGACCGACTCAAATTGATCCAAGCCGAATCGGGAATCGACTCAATTGGTGGAATTACATCCTCGCGCTGTACCAATGAGGAAGTCTATGTAGTTCAAAAACTAATTCGTGCTGGTTTTGGTAACAACAACGTTGATACCTGTGCACGCGTGTGCCATTCACCAACGGGCTACGGTCTCAAGCAAACATTTGGCACCAGTGCCGGTACGCAGGATTTCCAGTCCGTTGAGGAATCCGATGTCATTCTTCTGATTGGTGCGAATCCAACCGATGCCCATCCGGTCTTCGCTTCACGGATGAAGCGAACTTTGCGCAAGGGTGCTCAACTTGTTGTTGTTGATCCGCGCCGAATTGCACTGGTTGAAACCCCTCACATTAAGGCCGCGCATCACTTGCAATTGCGCCCCGGAACCAATGTGGCAATTGTCAATGCCATGGGCCACGTGGTGGCGACAGAGGGATTGGTGGACACGGGTTTTGTGCAGGACCGGTGCGACATGGTGTCCTTCAATGCGTGGCGCGCCTTTATCTCCCTTCCTGAGAACAGCCCTGAAGCTTTAGAGCCCGTGACCGGTGTCAAGGCCGAGGAGTTGCGCGCGGCAGCTCGCTTATTCGCCAGTGCTCCCAATGCAGCGATCTATTACGGGCTTGGTGTGACCGAGCATTCCCAAGGGTCCACCATGGTCATGTCCATGGCGAACCTCGCCATGGCAACCGGAAACATTGGTCGTAACGGTGTGGGCGTGAACCCACTACGCGGACAAAACAATGTCCAAGGTGCTTGTGACATGGGTTCTTTCCCGCATGAGTTCAGTGGTTACCGTCACGTTTCCGATGACTCAGCCCGCGAACTCTTTGCCAGCCTGTGGGGAACACAAATGCGAGCTGAACCTGGTCTACGTATTCCCAATATGCTGGATGCAGCGCTGACCAAGACATTCCGCGGTATTTACATTCAAGGTGAGGACATCGCTCAGTCCGATCCCAATACCGAGCACGTCATGGCGGCTCTGAGTGCCATGGACATGGTGATCGTGCAGGATCTTTTCCTCAATGAAACATCAAAGTACGCGCACGTGTTTCTACCTGGAACATCTTTCCTCGAAAAAGATGGCACGTTCACCAATGCCGAGCGTCGTATCAATCGGGTTCGTCCCGTGATGCCATCGCAAACTGGCATGTCCGAGTGGGAAGTCACTTGCGCTCTCGCTCAAGCCATGGGTTACAACATGCATTACAACAAGGCCAGCGAGATCATGGATGAAATTGCGGCGGTCACACCCACATTCGCTGGTGTCTCCTTTGCAAAGCTTGACAAAGTGGGCAGTGTGCAGTGGCCATGCAATGAAAGTGCTCCACTTGGTACCCCGATCATGCACGTGAATAAGTTTGTTCGCGGTGAAGGCCAATTCATTACCACCCCCTATGTCCCCACTGACGAGCGCAGCACGCGCAAGTATCCACTTTTGTTGACTACGGGTCGGATCCTGAGCCAATACAACGTGGGTGCCCAAACCCGGCGCACCAACAACGTGGTGTGGCATCAAGAAGATATTTTGGATATCCACGAATCAGATGCCCTCGAGCGTGGAATCGCCGACGGTTCGTGGGTTGAGGTTTCCAGCAGAGTTGGGGCAACGCGACTACGTGCACGCATCACCGATCAAGTGCCCGCTGGTGTTGTGTATACCACCTTCCACTATCCGGTCAGTGGTGCAAATGTGATCACCACCGACAACTCCGACTGGGCAACCAACTGTCCGGAGTACAAGGTCACCGCGGTGCAAGTTCAGCCGTCTAGTTCCGTGGTGATCGCGTGACCCAGCATGACCCACAAGTGTTGGTCAAGATGGCCGAACAGATTGTGAAGAACATTCCTGACCGCGCACACGTTGCCAAGGCAACCAGTGAACACATCAAGTCATTTTGGGCTCCATCCATGATCACAACGTTGATCGATTTCTCGCATAAGCACCCTGAAGAAGTCTCCGCAGATTTGCGCGGAGTAATTGCTCAACTAGCTCAATAACAATCAACACCTATCTAAGGAAAACATGTGGCTGAAGTTCAAGTGACCCTCTGGCGTGAAATCCCTTCCATGGTGGCTGCCCGTCAGGGCGAAGAAGTTGCCAAAGTGCAACTACCGCAGCGCTTTCAAGAAGCAATAGATGAAGCGGCCATGCGGTTGGGAGAATCTAGTGCCGGCGACTACATGGCTGGTTGGACTCGTTCAGCTTGGGAGGAATTCGGCGGGGATCCTGTGCAAGTAGCCCAGCAGCGATCCGAGGCACTCGACCTCGAGTGGACCCAGGCACGCCTCGATGCTTATCTCGATTCATTGGGGTAATCGTTGAGTCCCAAGCCCTCTTTACATCTGGGTCAATCATCCAAATGATCCCGTGAGGGCCCCCGGTCCCAAATTTGCGTTGTGTGCGCGATTGGGCACGGTGGTTGAACCGTCTGTCAAGATACATCCATGAGTGAAAAAGTCATTTACGAATTTCAGGAATCCGTCACTGTCAATGCTTCAGCGCAGGACGTGTACGGCATTGTTTCTGACATCACCCGTACGGGTGAGTGGAGTCCGGTCTGCACGTCTTGCTGGTGGGATGACGAGGCAAGCGCAGGCGTAGTGGGTGCTTGGTTCACCGGACGCAATGTACTGCCGGAACGGACTTGGGAAACCCGGTCGCAGGTTGTGAGTGCCGAACCTGGTCGAGAGTTCGCTTGGGTGGTTGGTGGAAAATTTGTGCGTTGGGGATACACCCTTACCGCAGTTGATGCTGGGACGGTCCTGACCGAGTCGTGGGAATTGCTCCCAGAGGGAATCACGATGTTCGGGGAAAAATACGGGGACCAGGCACCCGCTCAGATCGCTGATCGCACCCAACAGGCACTGAGCGGTATCCCGAAAACGCTATCCGCGATCAAACGAATTGCCGAGTCAACCCCTTAAAATTTATGAGTTGGGGAATTGGTGCGTCAATGACATGCGACACCGATCACGGTGGTGAAACCGAAAACGCAGCGATTCGCAGAGTGACATGGCGGGGAAGTCG
Source organism: Candidatus Nanopelagicales bacterium (assembly GCA_017857705.1). GTDB lineage: Bacteria > Actinomycetota > Actinomycetes > S36-B12 > S36-B12 > UBA4592. The sequence continues at coordinate 1,043 of JAFMCP010000016.1, read as the reverse complement.
TTTGAGTTGACCTGGAGAGTGAGCTTGCGGCAATTTTGCTCGCGGGCCGTATCCGCTAACGCATGCATGATCAACCGACCAATTCCCTGTTGACGATGCTCACTTTTGACAAAGACGTGAGTGATAACACCCCAATCGCCGTTAAAGGCGATTCGTCCGCTGGCAACGCTCTGACCATCGATAAGAATTGTCAAGTAGTTCGCGGGGTATCGGTATAAATTGTCACTTAATTCTTGTCCTTGAATTGCAAACCATGCGTCAGTCGGTACCTCCGAAATTGTGGTCGTGAATCGTTCGTCTTGTTTCAATGGTTGAAGATCGCTGGTATCAATCACCATGAAGCTGTATTCGGCTGCAACATTCCAGCCTTGTGTTTCGAGGTATTCATCAAGTTGAGTGTATGCCGGCAGTGGCACAGTTATTGCGGGTGGAAAGGCATTTCTCCGGTAGAAATCTTCGACATTTATTAGTGCCGATTCAATTTCCATTCCTGGTTCACCGAATGGTCTGGCTCCGGTTGGTAGCCCAGAATTCTGGAGGAGAGGGTTGTCCTTGGATGCACGGAGAAGCCATTTGCCGAACTCTTCGGTCGTGTCGGCTGGCCACGTGGTGGCAGCAGCCGCTTCAAGATCACGAATTCGCATGCTCAGCGGTGCGCCGAAACCTGCTTTTTTAGAGACTTCTGTAACCACGCGCCAGTGTGTGATCGAATCAGGATCAAATGTTGCCAGTGAGCCATCACGCTTCTTAATCGTGCATTTCTCCTGCAGGACTCCGAGCAGTTCCGCTGTGTTGCCTTGGGAATCCCGCAATGCGATTGTCAACCGTAGGCCGAGCTGTGAGGCTCCGGGCGGGCTGATCATGGCTCAAGTCTAGACAGTTGTGAAGACGCCATTCCCCAGAAGAATTTTTTCGTCCTTGAGGCTTTCCCACTCCTCATCGGTGAATAATCGAGAATGAATAATGAACCGTAAACCTTCGGGAGTTTCTAGGGAAAAACCTCCGCCCCGACCGGGAACCGCATCAATTGTTATGTGCGTGTG
>JAFMCP010000089.1 GCA_017857705.1 Candidatus Nanopelagicales bacterium | reverse complement strand
TGGGGAGAACCAATATTGATATCGATGATCACCTGATCGAGACTGTCATGGTGCGTTATCAACTCGGTACCAAAAGAGAAGCTGTTGACTACGCACTGCGTCACCTCGCAGGAATCCCCCAATCTGCTGTGGATATATCCCAACTGTTCGGAGTATTTCCGCAGTTCGAGGTTACTTCGGACCACTTTGAGCACACCAAATAAACCGTGACTCAATCAAAAACACTGACAACAACACTTGTTGACACTTCCTATTGGGTTGATTTCTTTCGCGGTAATACACAAGGCCTACCGCTGGTTGAGCGACTTGAGCGACATAAGCATGGTGAACCACTGTCATGCAGTGAACCAATCCAAATGGAAATGTTGGCAGGAGCCAGGTCTGCTGCGCAGTACAACACAATTCACAACGCGACCATCTCGCTGCACTGGTCTGGGGTTGACCCAGCATCGGATTTTGAGGCTGCTGCCCGCATCTATTCCTTGGCGCGCACACATGGAATCACCGCTGGAGGCTTGCTCGATTGCCTGATTATTGCCATTGCTGTGCGAACGAATTCACAACTAATGACCCGCGACACAACACAGAAAGATATTGCTCAATTACTCGGTGTAGTAATCATTGATTAGTTACCGCCCATGTGCATGTGTCTCATTCCCTGACTAGCGAAATGAGGTGTTACTGGGCAGATCCTGTCCATACCAGCGGGAAATTAGCTGGTGGGCAATGCTTACGCGTGGCGGCAGGTGCATTTTCTGGGTCTCGCACAATTCCTTTATTTGAGTGCGGTCATACCAATGGGCTTCGACAATTTCCTCGCCATCAACGCAAATATCGGTATTGAGTGCCCTGGCTTGGTAACCCAGCATCAGCGAGTTAGGAAAAGGCCATGGTTGGCTGCCCAGGTAGTCGATACTTGCAGGGTCGATCCTAATTCCGGACTCTTCAAAAATCTCACGGATTACGGCTGATTCAGCAGGTTCACCGGCTTCAACGAACCCAGCCAGAACTGACACCCATCCCTGTGGCCAGCGACTCTGCCGCGCAAGTAGGACTCGATCCTCTGGGTCGGTAACTAGAACGATTACCGCTGGGTCTGTTCGAGGGAAGTGGATCGAGTCATCGGTTGGACAGCGCCTAGTCCAACCAGCATCATTTTGAACAGTGTGAGTGCCACACCGGGGGCAGTGGGTGTGGGTGAAATTCCAGTTGTCCAAAGCCACCGCTGCAACTAACAATCCGGCATCACGATCACTTAACCGCGACCCACTCGCCCGCAGATTCAACCACGAGTCAGGATCGTGGGCCGAAACGAAATCGGTGTCAACCGAGACACCAAAGAAGGCAACATCCCCTTGGAGACCGAGGAAATACGTCAACGAATCCCGCGGAATTTCCTCGAATTCAAAGAATCGAAGGTCACTCTCCTTGACCGGGGACTGGGAGTTATTCACACAAATGAACAAAGTAGATGGATCTTTCAGCGCTCCCTCAATCCACTCAGGATTTTTGCGTAGCTCTGCACTTCGATCAGTTGCACTGCGAGACAGTAGTAAGTCGGCCAGCATTGGCGAATGTGACATGGAATCCTCTCAACGGAGGTCAACCTACCCTCTGAATTAACCGACAGCGCATAGGGTTTGAACGTGAATGTGTTTATCAGGCAACTGACCGGAATTCGACTCGTTGCTGCGGTCTGGGTTTTGCTCTACCACTCACAAGGCCCCTTAGACACAATCGGACTTATGAGCATTCCGATCCTGCCGGACTTCATTCGCATTGGTCGTCTCGGAGTGGACCTATTCTTTGCACTCTCCGGGTTTATTTTGGCGCACACATATCTCAATTCACTCGGAGAGCGACTCAAGACAAATAAATCAATCAGGTTTTGGTGGTTGCGACTCGCCCGTATCTACCCGGTGCATTTAGTCATGCTCTTCGTTGCCGGATTTGCCATCGTGGCTCAATCGATTGTTACCGGCGAAGCAATCAATCGCAGTTGGCTCACTCCATGGGATTTCATCAAGAACCTGCTACTCATCCAAGAGTGGGGCTCAGACCCACAAAGAGGTTGGAACTTCGTTGCTTGGTCCCTTTCAATGGAGTGGCTCGCCTATTTACTTTTCCCATTCATGGCATTAGTCCTTTGGCGGATGCACAAACACCTACCCACTTGGAGCCTTGTCTTTTTCTGGCTGGTCTCCCTTGCCCCACTGGTGATTTACGGCTTAGGAACGACCGACCCCTATTACACGGAAAATTGGGGTTCCACCTATCGAGTGCTTACTGCTTTCGTTGCAGGTGCGATCTCATTTTTGATCGTCGATCGATTACGCAACTCTGATCGCGCTGCATCAGTTTGTGACGTTCTCGCCTTTGTGCTTCCGGCAATTGTTGTGGCCGGTTCCGTATTTCTCGCTTGGCTTCCCGCCGCTGCCGCACCAATAACGTCCACGGATCCGGAGGCTGAACCACTCCCTCCCTTCTTCCACCTGACATTGGTGCCCGTCCTAGTCGCCTGGATTGGTGTTCTTGCCCTCTCTCGTCGAGGAATGTCCAATCTGCTCGCAACCAAGATCATGGTTTTTGGCGGATTCATTTCTTACTCGTTATACATGACGCATCTCGTGTGGTTTGGTCTATGGCGCGCAGGAATGCGAGCAATTGGAATCGAAGACGGCGTGCTCTACTCACTGGCAGTGGCAGTTCTTCTGGGGATGTCATTCGTGATTGCTTATGCAATGTGGCGTTTTGTTGAAGAACCCGCCCGAGTTCGGATGCGCAACTGGATTGGGGTTCGTCCAGTACCAACCGAAGAAGCCGGCGAGGCGATCGTTGAGTCCGAGGACCCCAAGACAGCTAAACCAATTGACGTTCCAGATCGCGAATAATTTCGTCGGTGTCCACCGAAAGTTCGGTCCCTAATGACAGCATGACGAATGCGGTGTCAATTTCATGCCAATCAACTCCAGCAATGCGCGCCCACGCAAGCCGGTAAAAAGCAAGCTGGGCGGGATCAAGGTGTTCGGTCCCACCCGTTTTCCAGTCAACGACCAAGTAACGGCCGTCGATGTTGAATACGGCATCAATGTATCCCGTGATTGAACGACCCGAAATTGTTAAACAGAATTGTTGTTCGACGGCCGCTGGGGTCATCTGGGCAAACCGACTCGCCAAAAACGCCTCTTTGAGTGCACGGGTTATTTTGCTGTCTTTGGCTCCCGAATCGAGTGCTCCCTCAAGTTCATCCCAGTCAAAAAGGGTTTGCATTCCGTAATAATTCTCGATGAATGCGTGGATCTCCGTGCCACGGGCAGCGACGTAATTCGGTTTACGCGGCATGGGCCGGGCCAGTTCCACTGCAAAAACCTCCGGCTCACGCATCGCTCGAAACATGGAACTGGCACCTAAACTCCGAGGCAATGGGACCCTGCGAATCGGTGATTCCAACCGCGCACGCTCCTTGTTCACAGCAGCAAGTGACTGTGACCACAGGGCCGCAATGTCAGACTCGGATTGAGTTAGATCACCGTTTTCCATTGATTCAATCAATTCGGTGCTGCCACCCAAGAGATCACTGACGTATGCAGACTCCTGAATCAGTTGATCGACAACGGTTTGCGGCACGGGCACCGGCCAAGCAAGTCCCTGAGTATCTTGCTCCCGTTCGGGGCGATCCCCTTCGGGTTGCGGAGCCCAGAAGGGAATATGCGCACTGGTGCCGGCAAGCAGGTTGTGAGCGGCGGTAAGAAATGGGTGCGGACCATGTGGCTTTTTCCAACTCACACCCCACCAGTTGCCACTAAGTGTTAGCGAATCTTTTGCCCGAGTGAATGCGACATAGGCCAACCTTTCATTGTCACGTTCTTTGAGTGCGTCAAAATGTGCGAGATAGTTCTTTTTGAAGTCGGCCTCAGACAGTTTCGTCAGGGAGTAATCCGGGAAGTCCGCGATCGGTGCTGGCGCATCCTGACGCAGGGGCCACGGGGCCATGGTTGGATCACCACTCCAGTTACCTCGCGCCTTTCCTCCTGGGAAGGCTCCTTCACTGAGGTTGGGAAGGTAGACGTGCGTGTACTCGAGACCCTTTGCTTTGTAAATCGTGATGAGTTGTACTGCGCCTTTTTCAACGGGTTGTTCAAAATCAAGGTTGATATCAAATCTTTCAATGTCGTTGAGGCGAGAAATAAAGGCCCCGAGTGAAACCCTGCCATCAATGTCATTGAAGTCTGCAGCAAGATTAACAAGTTCATTAACAGCAACCGCATCGTTGTCATTGAGTTGGGCCTGAATGTCTATTCCGGACTTGCGAATTACTCGGCCGATGAATTCCAATAAAGGCTCCCCTGAATGTGAACGCAAGGACCGAATTTGCTGAGCCATTGCGCCAAAGCGTTCAATCGCTCCGGTCGAATAGCGATCAAGTTCACCCAGATCAAAGAGAGCATCTGAGAGTGAGACAACGTCAACTAGGTCGATACCTTCAACTGCAGCCTCAAGTGCTTGCTCAATACTTTCAGCACTCACTCGGCCCCGTGACTTGGCGATCTCACCGGCACGGGCGCCCAAAGCCGCCAAGTCCCGTGCCCCAATGCGCCACTTGACACCACTTGCCCAACGCACGAAGGACGGATTAGCTGTGGGTTCGTGAATGATCTCCAGAATTGCCCGCAGGTCCATGACGAGTGGTTGAGCGAGCAGACCTGCGGCTGAGTGCAACTGCACGGGCACTCCGCGCTGCTGCAGGGCCTCACGCATGCGTAACAGTAAATTCCCGGTTGCCGCCAAAACAGCTATGTCTTCATCAAGTCCTGCGGTCTTTATCGCACTATGTTGCGCAGCGATCTGATTTGCCATCCAATTGATCTCTTCGTCTGCAAAGTCAAAAAGAGCGAGAACTATTTCACCTTGGATATCACGAGTGGGATCCAAACGTTGAACACTCGGGTGTTCGGTCCGCAAATTTTCTGAGATGACATTCGCCAATTCAAGAATCTGGACACCGGAGCGACGATTGGCCGATAGCGGGTAGACGGATGCATTGTGCTTGTCAAGGTTTTGGAATTGTTGGGGGAAACTATTGATGTTCTCAACACTGGCCCCGCGCCAACCATAGATTGCTTGGCAAGGATCCCCCACCGCCGTTACCGGGAATCCATCAGAAAAAATAGTTTCTAGAAGGATTCGTTGACTAATTGACGTGTCTTGGTATTCATCGAGCAACGCAATCGAAAAACGAGACCGGATCTCTTCTGCTACTTGTGGAAACTCAATAACTATTTTCGTGGCGAGTCTCACCTGGTCGGAGAATTCAATGAGTTCGCGTGAATGCTTCAGTGCCCGCCAATCGTGTACAAGGCGTGATAGCGCGATTCGTCGGGCTGATGTTTGCGAGATTTTTCGCAGTGTTGCATTTGAATTAGTAAGGCCCCCAATAAAGTCCATCAGTTTTTGGTCGTACTCAATTACAGTCGTTGGCTCAATCGCTAGTTCGCTGAGTTCGCTGTCCAGGGCTAATAAATCAGATGTTATTTTCGCAGGACCAACGGAGATTCCGCCGAGATCCTGATGAGTGTTGCATACCAGTCGGTAAGCCAACTGCTGTCGAGCGCCGTCGGTGAGGACATCGGCGCTGAAGTCTCGCCCGAGTAAAGCCCCAAATTCTTTGACAATTCCGGATGCAAATGAGTTGTAGGTCAAAATGACGGGATCCCCTCCCTCACCTTCGAAGCTCTGGGGATACAACTTCGCAAGATCAGCAATTCGGGAACGCGCCGAATCCAGTAATTGAGCGGTTGCCTTTGTCGTGAAGGTGAGACCGAGAACCTGTTCAGGCGTGACGTATCCGCTACCGATAAGAAAGGCGATACGTGCTGACATAGATGTAGTTTTTCCCGATCCAGCTCCTGCCACCATCACGGCAGGTTCACGGGGAGCTTTGACCGCATTCAATTGCTGCTGCGAGAGCGCAAATCCAAGAATTTTCTTAAGGTCTAAATCACTGAGCTCATTGTGGGAATTAGTTGTCATCTGTTTCCACCTCCTCAATCACTTCGCGGTTGAAAATATCGGTTGACGTGGTGGGACACACTGCTTTGTAGGAGCAGTAACGGCAGGAAGGATTTACCTTCTGGGTAAATGATTCAGTGCGAATGATTTCCGCGGCTTCACCGAGTTTCACTTCTATCCAGGTAGGCGATTGCGAAAAATCAATGGC
>JAFMCP010000088.1 GCA_017857705.1 Candidatus Nanopelagicales bacterium | reverse complement strand
GTTGACCCGCCGTGCGGACATGAGTCATGAGGACTTTAAGGACTGGTGGTTAGGCGAGCACCAGCCACTGGCTCGTCAATTACCCGGGGTGAAAAAGATTCGCTTCAATGTTGTTGAGCAAGATGAAACTGCATCGTGTGATGGTATTGCCGAGTTGTGGTTTGAATCTCAGGAAGATTTCATTGCAGCCTATGCAACCGAGATCGGTAAGTCTGTTGCTGCGGACTCAATGGCGCATCTTGCCAGTCGGGTTCGCATGTTCACCGAAGAAATTGCGGTATTCGGGTAGTCATCCTTTGTCCGGTCAAAATACTTAAGCACTTTGGTTGCCGCGATTCCCTGAGTAAGAATTGTGGTCAACAACCAAGGGGATCGTCATGGGAAATGAAATTTTTATCACCGTAATTATTGGTCTGATTGCAGCTGTCATCCTTCTTACGCTGTCAATTCGGGCTGGGCGAAGTAGGCCAGCTAACAATGTTCTATGGGTTATTGCTCTGGTCCTACTGGGAATTTCGATCGTTTTCCGGTTCATCATTGTCCTGAGTGGGTTATTGAATGAACGGATCACGGAAGTTCTTCCCGTACTTATTGGAAATATTGCGGTTATCGCGGTATTCGTGGCCGCCTTCTGGCAACCGAGGTTGACCGGATGGTTCCTCATCGGGTCCGCATTTGCCATACCGCTGATAACCTTGATCGCTGAAGCTCTCTTTAGTGAGAGATTTCCTGAAGAGATGGCCGCTGCTGTAATGGTTGGGTCTTATTCCCTTCCGTCAATAATCACCGGGACCCTGCTCGTACTTTCCATGAAGCAATCAGACGCAGGTTCTCGTCACACCCAAAAGAAAGTATCAGTTCAACAGTGACAGGGCGATCTCGCCAGTTCGATTCCCATGTTCACTGAAGAAATTGGTGTTTTTAACTCAAGGGTTTCGTCGCTAAACAATTAGTGTTACGGGGCGTAGATCCAGACCGGTAATGCCTTCGAAGTCTTGCGCATTGCGCGTGTACAGTGGAATTTCATGAGCGAGTGCGGTGGCAGCGATGAGTGCATCAAATGCGCGGGCCTGAGTTTTTCGACCCGATTGGCGTAAGCACCCGGCGACAATCGCAAACCTTCGCGCGCATGCAGCATCAAAAGGCAAAGGGTCAAATGATGCCTCTGTGTGTTGAAGAACAAGTTGACGCATCGCTCGTTCATGTTGGTTCTTCGATACCACTGGACCAACACTTAATTCGGCGAGCGTGATGACGCTGATAGTGGGGAATGCGGGGAGATCTGCCGCAGAAAGATTCGGTAACTCAATCACCACGCTGGTATCTAGGATTCCAACAGAAGTCACTTCGGGGGTTGAATCCGAAGTCAAAGGAGTCACGGTTTGACGTCCAGATTCGAGTCAAGGGTCTGATCAAGTACCTGGTCAATGTCACGCCGCAAAGAGTCGGCATCAATTCGTGGAACGTTTCTCCAACTCTCCAGCAAGGCTGCGGCACTGAGGCGAGGTTGTGGGAAGGGTGTCAAAAGTGCGACAGGGGAACCATCACGGGTGATTGTCATGGTCTCACCGCCTTCTACTCGATTCAAGATTTGCCCACCATAGTTGCGCAAGTCACGCACCGACACCTCATTCACCCGATCATTGTATCACCGGTGATACACACGTCACCCTGTGGAAAATCACTGAATTTGGGTTGCGGTGGCTACACGAGACGACGACGAAGACACTCAGGGCCTGCAGAATCCACGCTGGCATCGACTCTTCGGCTTGGACCGCTGTTATCCCGGTATCCCGGTATCCCGAAACTGCATCAAAGGGGACGTCGATGTTCACGATTACCGTTTCGACACCGTCTGCTGGGATATCAAGAGACGTAGGTGTGATGGAAATTCAGTTCGACAGGTCATTCGGTGTTCGGTCTTGGGCACCCGCGAACGTGCCACCTTCAATAGTTGGCGAGGCGGCATATAACTCAACGGGCATCGGGAATTCCGCCATGGTCGATCCCTCAATTCGGTGCTTGAAACTTGTTCCGGGATCGCTCGAGAGGGTTGGCGGGGCGTCAAGGATCCTGATGCCGATACTGTCTGGAGTTACGTCACCACCTTCCGCGAAAGCCGGTGAGCTGGGGACGAAAACGAGCGGCAGTGTTGCCACCATGATTAAACGTAACAACCACGATCGATTGAAAAAATACATGGAATTAAACGACAGAGTGAGTAATCGTTCCCATGTAAACAGCAGCCGCCATGCCTGAAGCAACAGTCACGTTAATGGTTGGGTCCCAGTAAGTGCCACTGGATTGTTTGCCATATAGGTCGCGGGCAGGAACCAGTCTGAGTACTCGCCCCTTACACGATATGCGGAAGATCAGGCTGCATCTCTGGTAGACGTTAGGAGCTTCCCTTATTGCACCTATTCGATTAAGAAGTATTAACGTGTGTTTCACTTGTGCATTCATAACAAAAGGAGCACTACATGCGTATTTCTCGCACTCTCATTTTGACTGCCACAGTTGCGGCGGCCGCGCTCACGTTGTCATCGGTTCCTGCCCACGCAGTAACGATTTCGCCAGCAACGGTGGCCGACGCCTATTCCGTAATGCTCAACACCAAGCAGGCCCAGTTGGTTGGCATCGGTAAGCAAAACTTTGTCGACTTTAGTGTTGCACAGTCTGCCAAGGGCACACCTAATGCTCGGTGGCTATGCGACCTGACTGGCACTACTGAGGTCGAGGGCATTGGTGCAAAGACACTTCTGACTTCTGAAGTATTTGACCTCAGTAACAAAGATGTATCTTCCCTTTTTCAAGAGATTCACTGGTATGCAAATGAAAAATTAGCCAAAAAAGCTTACGGCGATCTCGTGAAGAAAATAAAAAAATGCGATGGAGATCATTCACCTACGAATGACCCTGACGCGACCGAGGCCTACACAATCAATACGACCCTCACCAACGGGACCAAAAAGGCCAAAGATGGCGATGCCTACTTGTGGACGAAATCGGACACCACATTGAGTGACCCAACAACAAGCTACGCCGGACACGAGTACACCACCGTGCGACTGATCGGAAACTACATCCAACTCCTAGACCTGAAATCTGAAGGAGTAAACGCTAAGCGTCTAACTCAGAAGCAGATTGCTGCCGCCGACCTACTTACCGATTCACTCGGTGATGCCTGGCGCGCGAAGTTCATGTAATTGCGCCAAGAATGCTCTCCCTTACTGAACTACGAGAGGCAGTCATCTTGCTCAGTGCAGTCATAGACACAACTATGCACGTGTGATCCCCAGCACCCAAGGTGCTGGGGATCACACATTGGAGGAACATATTCAATAAGTTTGGCAACGCCGCGATAGTTGCCATCCAAGTTACTTTGGGTGGGCACAACATCAGTTCACCGTTGTGTACCCGCTTGCAGGTCTTGATTGGAGTCGAAACTATTTGGCTATTTCGCTTGAATAATTACGCGGTTTGATTTCACTGAACCGTCTTCGGTAGCGAAATAGACATAAGTCTTCTTGCCAATCTTTCGCTGCCAAGATCCTTCACCATTTTCATCGATGGTGATGCGAGCTAATCCAGCAGTGTAAGAAGTTTGTCCAGGGAACTTGATGTACGGAACGAGTTTGGTTCCCTCCTCAATTCCTTTGGTGATGACCTCCACTTTGATCCCGGGCCTACCTCTCACCGTTCCCCGCTCACCGATAATCACAATCGAAGGATTTGGGATCGTCTCGGCAACTACCTGTTCACATGATGGACCCGCTTGCTGCTGGGCTAGTTGCCCTTGCAAGTATGCGGGAAGTTGATTCCAAGCGTTAAAGATCTGTGGTGTTTGTGGCGTGAACTGAACACCGAGGAGGTCGTATGGAGATCCCGTGAACTCATACCAAAATGTTTGATCAATGCCTAGAGCCTGTGAGTCGCGGTAAGCAAGTTGCAGCAACGTTGCACCGTCTGCATCGGAGTAGTCAGTTTTTGGGCTACTTCCTGGTCCGCGCAAACCAAAATTCACTTCGGTATCCCATACCTGCTTGGTCAGCCATGGAGACGTAGGTCCAACAGCTTCAACGAGTGCCTTTTGCCAGCGCACAATGTCATCGCGCCGGGTTTGCGCAGCGGCTTCAGGTCCAGGACCTGCGTCACCCTTGGGGTAGGTGTGGATCGTCCACACATCAATACCGCTCGGACCAATTGTTAGTGCATCGATAAATGGTTTCATGAAACGAGCGCCACTTAACAATCGTGTGGTTACCGACGGTGACATCACTAAAGAGAAGCTCGCTGATTCACGAATGATCTGTGCTGCAATTGAAGTCATTTCCGCCATCTGCTGCGGAGTTCCTTGCCAAAATGTTGTGAGGTTTGCTTCGTTCCAGATTTCATAAGCGGCAATCTGACTGCCGTAACGGGTCACAACAGCTGTGACATATGCACGCCAGGAGTCCATCGAGGTGGGGGGTGCGGCGGATCCCGCTCCCCAGATTCCATTTCCAGCACCGGGATTTGTCGACGCCCAAGTAGGGGTTAAGCCCAGCACCAAAACCGGGCGCGCTCCCCAACTGTTCACTAAGGCAACTCGACGATCAAGTTCGGTGAAGTTAAAAACTCCCGGAGCAGGATTGATGTCATTCCACGCAACCTTCATGTCCCACAACCGGTACAACCGGTCCAACGGTCCTGCTGGGGGAGCCAAGCTGGTCAACCCCGCATTCCAACCCACCTCTGGTCCAACGGAAAGTGCCGGCCATGCTGGCGCGGCGGGAAGTTTCTGTAACACACAGACACCCCGTGCGATTTCGTTCATTGAGTAGGCCCTGGCAGGAGCACCCGCAACCGCCGTTAGCCCTAGGACCAAGGTAACCGAAGAAACAATAGGCAGCACGCGTCGTGTCCAAATACTCATGGAATAACGGTAAGCCGACGGTAAATAACACATGTGCAGCGGGTCCCTTTAGTCGCATTTAAACCTCTAGGAATGACCCTACAGCTTGCGTCTTGCGGCCGGAAAGTTGGAAGCGTCTGCGGGTCACCCCTTTCGATCGGGAATGATGCCTATATGGATCGACTTGCTGACCAATCCCTGAGCGCAGCGACCTTTACCGACCAAGCATCATGTCCGTTACCAGCGCGAGCTTCAGTTGTAGTTGTCGGTGGTGGCATTGTCGGGTCAAGCATTGCGTATCACCTTGCTAAGGCAGGTGTAAATGACGTGCTACTGGTTGAACGTAATGTGTTAACGAGTGGAACCACATGGCACGCAGCCGGACTAATCGCTCACGCGCGAGGTTCGATTGCGTTGACCGAACTCGCGAAATACGGGCCTACCCTGTACTCGACATTGCAGAACGCCACAACTATTGATGTCGGACTCACCCAACCCGGTTCGATCAGCATTGCGCGCACACCCGGCCGAGTAGATGAACTTCTTTATGCAGCAGATGTGGCCAACCACTGTGGTGTGAGGACTCAGATACTCACGCCTGAGGACATCGCTCAATTGTGGCCTTTAGCATCAATAGATGGGATGTTGGCGGGGCTTTTCTTCCCCGACGACGGTTACGTAAATCCCGGATACGCTGCGATTGCTCTGGCACAAATGGCCCATAACCATGGGGTGATGATCCGCGAGAACGTACCCGTGCTGGAGGTGCTTGCCGACCGCGGAATGGTTCAAGGCATTCGAACAACACGTGGTGACGTTCTTGCAGACACGGTGGTGTTGGCCTGTGGCTTATGGAGCCGCGATCTCGGCGCAACCGTTGGTGCACACATGCCGCTTTATGCAGCCGAGCATGTGCATGTTCGCTCCCATGCAATATCCGGCGGCGTCGAGGGACTCCCCGTGCTCCGAGATGTCGACAACAGTTACTACATCCGCACCGAACTCAATCGACTCCTCGTGGGTGCGTTCGAACCAAAAGGCCTGCCCCGTGCCTCCTCAGAAGTTGATGCGACCGGCTTCGCCATGTTCGATCCGAACTGGCCGCACTTCGAACCGATTCGAAACAAGGCCGAATCGACGGTTCCATCATTAGTTGACGCCGGTTACGACAGATTCATCAACGCCCCTGAGAGTTTTACTCCCGACACCAACTTCCTGCTAGGTGAGAGCGCTGAGGTGCAGCAACTATTCGTCGCAGCAGGAATGAACTCCCAAGGAATCATCTACGCCCCGGGTGTGGGCAGAGCGCTGAGCACCTGGATCACCTCCGGTGCACCGGATTTCGATTCAGCTTCCGTCGACATTCAACG
>JAFMCP010000087.1 GCA_017857705.1 Candidatus Nanopelagicales bacterium | reverse complement strand
AGCCACGTGTTGTACCAAGTCGGTTCGTAGGGAGAAATAGCGAGGGCGTCCTTGTAATCCCAACCACGTGGTTGTAAAAAGTCCGTGACGAAAGACTGAAGAACGCGAGTCGAGAAAACTGCATGGCCGTGCACGGTCAGTAGCCAACGGCCCTGATAACCAATTTCGTTTTTGATCTTTTCCAAAGACTTCATACGGCTTTGCCACGTGTCAACAAAGTAACCGGGTTCAGCCTGAAGTTCGCGGTCTTCAGTGAGAAAAGTGAAGGGAACGCCGGGAAGCGCCATGAAGTCTGCTCTACCAAAGTCTCTAATGAATTCGGCATCTGAATCAACGCACAAATAGTTGTCGCACAAACCAAGTTCCCAGAACGCAAGTTTGATTATTTCTTGGTTTATGTAGCCGGGGCTGAAACCGGCCGTGTCCTGGTAAACCAGATGCGCTGCGAAAAGGTTCTCGCTCAGAATCTTGATCTGGTCGCTGTTGTGTTGATTGAATTGAGGCAAATCCACTTCAGGGACGACAACGTAAACGGGAAGTGACTCCACATTGTGAACATTGATTGAGGCAATAAGGCGCTGGGCATACTCGAAATCACCCGAGTAACTTTTAACCAGTATTGCCAGTTCAGTCATTATTTTTCCGCCGGGCTATCAAGCCATCCCATGAAAAGTGAACACCATTTTTTGTGATTCCCGCAGGTTCGATCCCGGCAAACTCAGAAACGATCTCCCAACCGGCAAGTTGATCGCGTAACCAGGCTCGTGAAAAAATCCAAGCGGGGTAACTGCCCGAGTAAATATGCTTCGGTACAACCTGCAAAGCGGCAATATTTGTGTCCGAGTCACTCATGGGAGTTCGGTCAACAATCAGGTAATTCGCTGGGGTTGCCAACAATTCTTGCAAAATCTGTTCAGCATTTGGCAAGTACTGCAAAACACTGGACAGCAGAATGACATTGGGAGACGAGGACTCGAGGTATTCAGTGACACTGGGAAAGAAATCAACCGAATCCTGATTCAAACTTTTTCCTGCAGCAACGAATGCTGGCTGCTCAATCACACTCCATGAGACTTTCACACCGGAAAGAAACTCGCGGTGTTGCCAATAAAGGGATCCGAGTGAGCCACCAAAATCTACGACACGCAATTCCCCTTCACGGGCAGCAACTTCCAGCAATGCGGCCAGTACGGGCCAGCGATATTCCGGGGCCGTAAATACAACTCCGTCACGCTCAAAAGCCGCATCTCCACTCAATACCGCGGCGGTGCTCGCCTGAACCCGAGTAAGAATTTCACCGGCTTCGTAACCAGAACTCTGAATTGCGGCGCCATCCCACGACTGGAAAGTGTCGTCGAATTGAGTGAGATGACCACTTCGCCGATATGCCCACTCACTCACGCCTGCTGGCACCAGCCAGGATCGCCAATTCACGTTGCCCGCCTTGCTGCCTTCATTGACTTCACTGTTCTAATTCACTGTTCTAAGGGTGGGAAACGACTGAGTAGGCCGCCAAGGGAATCAAGACCTACGACCTGGCGGTCCGCGTCTAACAGGATCAGTGCACGGCCTTGAATTTCCGGACTTAGCGCACTGAACGGGGCGTGAACTTCATTCCACATGCTCCGGTTTTGCAACCACTCGTCTAACTCCCATTTCACAATCGGAGCCGCTAGGGTTTCCACCCCAGCAACACCCGCGAGCAACCTAGTACAGGTATAAATCATCTGTCCTTGCGGCAGGCCGGTGGGAGCGACCGCCCCGCGGGGGAGAAATACGCAACCAACGGGATTACTGGAAAGTGATTGATCTCCGGTGTCACGCACTTCAGCCGGGTACCAGTAGGGCGAGCCAGAAACACTGGGCCAGGTGGCGGGCTTGAGTTGTAGTACCGCTCGTGGGAAAAGTGTGTCCAGGGTCAACATCACGACAACAAGAACAACTGCGCTTAGGCCAAGGCCGTTGACCTTTGCCGACCCGCGGTGAAAAGTCATGAGTGCAAAGGGAAGTGCACACACCAAAATCGGAAGGAATACAGCAAAACTAATCTTTAGGGAACCGTAGTTTGGTCCGTCGCCTACAGCCCAGAAATCCGTGAAGGCTACTGTCAAAGAGTAGCCTCCAGCCAAAACAATCGGCAGGAATGGGACAGCCTGACTGCGGGTAAACGGATTTTTCCCGACTCGCACCCAGACGAGTCCAAGAAGTGAAACCAACGCCAAAACAAGCAGCACTGTTGTTATCTGTTCGGTGCCGCCGGGGTCGTCAAAGAGTGGAAGAGTTGGCGCTGTGATCGAACGCACTGCAGCAACAACTCCACCAACGCCACCGCTAGAGGGGGCGGCACTAACGCTGTCAACACCAAGTGAGTAGCGCAAAGAGCTATTGAGAAATTGTATTGTCAAAATTCCGAGAACGAGACTAAGCAGGAACCCAGCAAGGGAATTCTTGCGAGTCTGTCCGCTACCGCGAAATACGCCTCGGGCGAAGTAAATCAGTGCACCTATCAAGATCACTAGCGAAAGCCCAGCGAGGGGGAACCACACCATGGCTGTTGCGACAACGGCCATGGTGGTGAGCAATCGTGTTGGGAATTTGGCGATTGGCGCAAGGAAAGCGCCGATCCACAGGGTCACAACAATCAAGGTGAATTGAAGTGTGATGTGTCCGTAAGTCAGAAGAACCGCACTACTCGCGGTCAGGATTGCAATGCTCAGGAGCGAGTAGAGCTTGGGGAGCTGTGCGCCGCCCGTGATCTTGCGGTAGGTCTTCTCGACAATGGGGGCTAAGGCGAATGGCGCAATAACTACGAAAAAGACTTGCGTGAAGATCACTGATCCGGCAGAAACCGCAACTTCGTTGACCGAGCTGTACAGTAGAAAGGAAAGAGCACCGATCAAAGTTGCGCCGAGTGACATGACGAGCAGCAGTGGCCCACCAACGTTGGCCCACGTGTCGATCACGCTCCCGTTAGCAAGCTGTGAAGTTGCATTGAGCCACTTAGCGTTGTCTTCGGCGGCTACCTTTTGGACAAAGTACCCAACGGAACTCAGGGGTGCTAAATCTCCTGGAGCAAGTAGTCGTGAGGCAAGAAATGCCAAAGTGATCAGACTTGAGCTGCCGATCAGTATCCAATTACTAGCCCGACTCCATAACGCCGAAACCCCTGCTACTCGACCGTAGTAGAAGGAAATCCCCACCAACAGCAGTGCTGTGACCAGGAGCCACCATTGAGTTAAACCCAGTGTGACCGACAGGGAATGGTAGCTGAGGAACTGCAAAAATGCTCCGGACACAGTCACGGTAAATAGGGTCACAATTGCAAAACGAGCCATGGAGCGACTAGCAATAATTGCGAGAGCAATAAGAGCAATGAAACTAATGCCAAAGAGCAGATTGCTCACAAGTCGCGCCTTTCTTTGACCTAGATGCCGAAGGTTAGTTCGTGAAAGCGTACTCGTAGAGGGCGTTCGACTACAGTTCCCATGTGGCCAGCGAGGTGTTAATTGTTATTCCGACCCTGGGCCAGCGAGTCGACTTCCTCCGACAGACTCTCGAATCGGTCCGAAATCAAAGCATTGAAGCAGATATCACGATTGTGACCCCTAGAACTGCCCAAGAGGCGCGGGACTTGGCGCAGGAGTTCACGGCCAATGTCCTCGATGACCCAGGTTCACTCCCCGCAGCAATCAATCTAGGGGTCTCCCAAGCGCTTCCGCATCACCGCTATGTGAATTGGTTAGGAGATGACGACCTCCTAACAACTGACTCCCTGAAGGTGTGTGTGACAGCAATGGCAGCGCACCCCCTTGGTGTTCTGGCATACGGCGCCTGTCGCTATATCGACAACACGGGCGCCGAACTCTGGGTCAGCAAGGCCGGCAAGTGGGCTGACCGAATTCTTACTTGGGGACCCGACTTAATTCCGCAACCAGGAATGCTCATTGAAAAAAGTGCCTGGGACTCTGTGGGGGGAGTTGACGAAACTCTCAGCCATGCCTTCGATTTGGATTTGCTGCTAAAACTGCGCAAACTAGGCGACTTTGTTCCGGTCGACAGCATTGTTTCCTGTTTCCGCTGGCACCCTGATTCACTCACGGTGAGTGACCGCAGCAAATCACTGAATGAAAGTGAAGCGATTAAGCGACGATATTTGTCAGCGAGGCAGAACAAACTCAAGTGGGTCTGGGAGCAACCGGTGCGACTTGCCACCAAGATTGCGGCTCAACGCTTAAACAAACGCGCCTATCGACTGAGTGCGCCAAAAACTGCCGGGTGACTTTCCTTCATCGCATTCCAGTACTCATCCTGGTAGTCATCAAGTGGAACGGTCGCTAAGAATGGTTCTCCTCCGAAAAGAGTTTGCGCGTATTCAAATTGCAGCATTAAACGGTGATCACGTTGCAGGGATATCCCTTTGTGTAACCCACGAGTGTCCTCGAGCAAGATTGAACCTGCGGGCGCAACCATTGTCTTCCACTGACTTTCCGGGTAGTAGTTCGCAACTTCATGGTCCTCGAGGCGCGCGTAACCCTTTGCTAAAAGTTCGGGAGAAATACCACCGTCACGCTGTGTGCCGGGAATGTAGACATGGGCTCCTGTTTCAACGGTCTGATCGGTGAGAAGGAAAAAGGCCTTGAGCCAGCGGACTCGATCAAGGTCAAAATGGAAAAGTTGTGCCGCCTCATGGCTCGGATTTGCCGAAGGAAACGAGTACCAAGCGGTCACAATGTCCACGATCGGGGTTGAACCTAGATATTGCTGAGCAATTTGGAGAAGTCCACGGTCAAGGAGCATTTTTCGGACAGTGGCATTGAGCAAGATCGCATTTGTGTCTACCGAGTACTTCACGGCAAGCGGGTTTTCCATGTCAACGACGACGCGGTCTTGCGGAGCCATGTTCAACTCTTGATCCGAGGTCAAGGTGCAGGGGGCAGATGCAAAATACGAAGCCAACTCAGCGACTATTTCAGGACTGATTTTGGTGTCCAAAATCGCGTAACCATCAGTGTTGAGTTGACCTAGGGTGGTTTCCAAAGAACCCGGCCCGTTCCACAGTTTGAGGAAATCTTGTGCGTCAGAGAAATCAGAGAGACCATTGCGGCTTGCAACGTCCTGCGAACCATGCGTCAACCACCGACCAGCTGACTTGAGAAAGGCGTCGGTGAGGATTTCTCCGTCGCCCGAAACGGATTCGCCCGAGCCGAGATACCGATTCAACCTGCGCTCAAAGTTCCTCTTGGTGAGTAGCCCTCCGCTAGCCCGATCGGCTAGGTTGCTTACGAGTGACATTTACTCTCCTGATTCACTAGGTTTATAAACTGCTTAATACATAATCTCTTACTACGTAAGAATATGGCGTTGGAGGGGAGGTTTGCACCTTGAGCTTAGAAGTCGCTGCTGAAAAGGGTCGAATTAGCTCCTTGGATGCCGTAAGGGCTGTTGCAATCCTGGCTGTGGTCGCTACCCATTCACTGAGCGCTTCGGTAGCGGTGACTCAAAGTTACAACCTCCCCAAACCCTTGTTTGATTTATTTGCAAATGGGCAGTTTGGTGTGCAGGTTTTTTTTGCCTTGTCAGGTTGGTTGATTTTCAGCCTTTATTACAAGGTTGCGGGAGGTGTTTCGGCAGGCCACTACTGGTCACGGCGCATTTCGCGTATTTGGCCGCTCTGGATCATTTTTGTTGTCCTTTACTTTCTTATTTACGATATTGATACAGCTGGACTGCCGACTTGGGCTGCACTTCTCGTGTGTTTGCTTTTTCTCGGTTGGACAGTAGGGTCATTGGTTGCGGTGCCTCTGGGGGGTCTAACGATTCAGCAAGAGATGGGTCACTACCTTGTCTTTTGGCTGCTCCGCAAACGTGGAATCGAATTTTTCTTAGCGTCGATAATTATTGGCTACCTCTCCGTCTACGTCGCGAATGGGATTTTGAGTCTACAAACTGGCAACGAAGCCCTCAATTTTTCTGTGACAGCTTGGCTGAGGTTAAGTCTCTTTAATTCATGGCCTTTTTTCGTCCTTGGCGGCGTTTGTTATCTTGGCTATAAAGCATTTAGAGCCGCTCCGGATTCTCAGGTGACTCGATTGATAACTCCACGAAGTGGTGTTCTGATTCTTATCGCACTTGGCTTGGGCTCATTGAGTTTTTACGCGGAGGAAACTCCCGGCTATTATGTTTTTGGTTTCGTAATCTGTTCCGTTGTTTTGGGTGTTGCTCTTAATCAAATCCCATTTGTCAATCGCGCAATCTGGAGTATCGGGCGATATTCGTACTTCATGTATTTTTTTCACTTTCTGGTGTTGCGTCAACTTGAACCGGTATTTAACAATTCGGGTCTGATTA
>JAFMCP010000086.1 GCA_017857705.1 Candidatus Nanopelagicales bacterium | reverse complement strand
CACTTTGCTCGATCATGGCAAATGCGCGGCGAACAGGGAAGCCTTCACCTTCATGCCCCTGCGGCGCTGTCGTAATCTTTTTTACCGAGCGAGGTTTTGCTTCCATGGGAATTTCAAAACGTGGCAAGGTCAACGTATCGGCGGTTACAGCGGGCATCAGCATCTCCTTTGTTGAATCTTCAACTAGTTTACCATCCGGCTTAAATCTGTGTCAAGGAAGGTCCGGGCTAACCAAGGCCACAATCTGATAACCCTTAATCACTCATTTGGCGCGAACCCCGTACGACTAATACGAATGAAAATCCGACCGCCATCTGGATTGTCAGGATTGTTGCGATCGTTTTTCTTTCCGCGCATTGTCATCAACTTGTACATCAACTTGAACTTCTTGATGAAAAGTTTCTCGCAATCCGCGTATACGCTCGTGGGCATTACTTGAGCGGCGGCGGTAATCAATTCACCGCCAATTCGCCCACGCATGTTGCATTCGGCTAAATCAATTTCGGGGTAGTTCCGTATTCGTTTGGCTTTCCCTGAAGTGCTCTCTGTCGTGATAATCAAATCTGATCCGTCGACAACAAACCAGACAGGAGTGCGCACAACGGCACCATCGTGTTTGCGTGTTCCTAGCGAAATGTATTTCGCCTTATTTTTGCGCAGTTGCTCCCAGACCTGCTGGTCCTGCTCAAGATTTCCCATGATCACAGGTTCCCACACGTGCAAGCGCATGTCTAAGGAATGTTCCTAGCGGAGATTTTTTTTCAGGAACCGGTCAACCTTCCGAATTGAGTCGCTCCACTCGCCGTACATGTAGTGCGGGGCACCCGGATACTCAACGTATGTAACGTCAACTCCACTTCGCTCCAAGGCACTGTTCGTTGCTCGAGCCCAGGAGATATCACAGCTTTCATCCTTTGTCCCATGAATCATGAGGACAGGTTCGGTGATCCGAGAGAAGTAATAACGACTAGACATGTTCTGCCAGGCCGTTGGGTTTTCCTTCGGTGTGCCATACGCCTTGAGGATTTTGTTACCGATCGGGTAGTCATTGCGCTGCCACTTATTGAAATTGTCTGCGGCCAAAGTACTTGTTGACGCGTAGGTGATCGCTGCATCAAAGATCCCCGGTTGCAAAACGAGCGCTTGGAAAGCTACGCCGCCACCCATTGAACGGCCGAGTAGTGCAACCTTGTTTTTATCCATATATGTGAACTCGGAATCTTTCACAGCAAGCGCCGCACCAATAACGTCTTCGGCGTATCCCAGCCGCATGGACACATCATTTTTTGGATCGTTGTCCGAACGGGCGTGATTCCGGTAGTCAACATGCAATGCGACATATCCGTTTTTGCCCAACCAATCCTGTTCGCGCCGGAATCCTTGACCGCTCCAATACGTTGCTGGATCGATATAACCGTGTGCGAGAACAACGACAGGGAATGGTCCCTTGCCAGAGGGCTTAATCATTATTCCTGAAATGGTTAGTCCGCCTGTTTCATAAGAAATGCGATGCCGTGTGTATTGGGAACTTGAACTAAATGCCTTACCCACTTTGAGGTCGGTGCCGGAATATTCGCGGTCAAAGGCTGCAGGAATCGAAGACCCGATTGGGGACACCGGCGCGGCAGTTGCAGGCGGAATCACCGCCAGAGTCAGTGCACTGAGTAAAACAGCCGTGATGGACGAACGGACTCCAAGGTTCATGACTCCACGGTAATACGAACCTTCGTTTCGCGCCTCATAGCGCTGCTGCTTTCTGAGAACGGGAAAGCGGGATCGGTGCTTGCCCCAACTAGGCTCAGCGGCTATGCCTCCCATCGTGATCGGCCTCCTTGCCGGATTGATCTCCGGCAGCTTCGGTGTTGGCGGCGGGATCGTGATTGTGCCGGGCCTAGTGCTCCTTCTGCATTTCACTCAGCGCTTATCCCATGGGACTTCACTTCTTGCGATCATGCCGATCGCGGCAGCGGGTGTTGTCGGATTTGGGCTACACGGTTCAATCAATCTGGAATACGCACTTTTTCTCGGTTTTGGCAGCATTCTTGGTGCGTTTGCGGGAACGAGACTTTTGAAGTCGATGAGCGGTGTGTGGTTGGCGCGAATTTTTAGTTTCATTTTGCTACTCACCGCGATCCGGCTTTTTGTTGACATTCCTATCGATTCTGAAGAACTGGCTATAACTCCCGCGAACGCAGTCATCTTGATTGCGCTGGGTGCTGTTGCTGGTGGAATTGCTGGCCTGCTTGGTGTTGGCGGTGGCATAATTTTAGTTCCCGCACTCATTATTTTCTTTGGTGCGGCTGCACCAATTGCAAAAGGTACGAGTTTGCTGGTTGCGCTCATTGCGGGGACCGTGGGCAGTTGGAGAAATTACCGGAACGCAAATGTTGACATTCCCGTCGCCATGAAAATCGGCGTTGCGGGAATTCCCACAGCACTTATTGGCGCACAACTCGCCATGATCATGTCTGATCAAGTTTCCACGATTCTTTTTGCACTGCTCCTCGTTGTAACCGCTGCACGGCTTGTGCAGACTGCCCGCAAAAACGATCCGTGAGTCTAAATCATGGATATTGATTTACCCGGGTCGCTTGGTGGAAAGATTTGTGACATAAGTCCCTGAACAAAGTGTGGGTCGTGGATAACAATGGAAATATGGACACCAACCGACACCACGGTAAAACAGCGATCGTCACCGGCGCAGGTAGTGGGATCGGACAGGCAACGCTCCTCCGTCTTGCCGAAGAAGGAACATTAGTTACGGGCTGCGACATCAGTGCGGAATCACTTGATTCAACTCGGGTACTACTCGAAAAACAGAAACTCACCGCGGAATTAGTGGTTGCTGATGTCACCGAGCAGGAAGACGTTGCCCATTTGGTGAGTTCACTTGAAGGTCCATTGGACATCCTCGCAAACGTCGCAGGAATCATGGATCATTTTGTACCGCTTGGTGAGCTGCAAGATGCACTTTGGGATCGAGTCATTGACGTCAACCTCAATGGTGTTATGCGACTCACCCGCGCAGTACTTCCCTTGATGGAAAAAGCGGGAAAAGGTGCAATCGTCACTGTTTCCTCTGAGGCGGCGCTTGGTGCTGGCGCATCGGGTGTGTCCTATGCCGTCTCAAAAAATGGTGTGATCGGTTTGGTTAAACACGTTGCGTATTTTTATGGACCGAAAGGGATTCGTTCCAATTGCGTAATTCCTGGTCCGGTGGCGACGGGCATTGGAGCATCTGCATCACCAGAATCAAGTTGGGCCATGGAGCGTGCCAGTCTTAAGTTCGCAACCATGCAACCCACTCCTGCTCAACCCGATGAAATTGCCACCCTCATTTCATGGTTGGCAAGCGATGAAGCCTCAAATGTCAATGGCGCTCTTGTTACCGCTGATGGCGGTTGGGCGGCGGCCTAAATTGATGGTGCGGAAGTAATTTCGGCTAGTCAGTCGGGTTTGCGAAAAGGTCGATCAACTCACCGACTTTGTGACCAGATTCGGCAGGGTGGCGAAACGGGCGCTTGCGGTTTACCGAGTAGACGTTACGCCGACCCTCACGTTTCTTAGTTATGTAACCGGCTTGTTCTAGGTCGACAATAATCGACTGTGCCCTTCGCTCTGTAACGCCAGCGGCGAGAGCAACATCTCTGATTCTCAAGTCTTGGTCCCGCGCAATTATTAGCAGAATACGACCGTGGTTGGTGAGCAGAGTCCACGAATGCTCCTGATCTCCAATGGGCGTTTCCATATGCATAGAGTGCCGTAGTCACATCCCGGGCGCGCAATTGCGTTCACCTTGAGGCCTGATGGGTCATTGGGTTGATTGGGTAACAGAACTTACTTGTTGGACCTGTGAAAAATGGCTAAGCGAAGATTACGGTGCGTTGGTCATCGAGAAGCACGCGATCCTCGGAGTACAGGCGAACTGCTCGAGCAAGTACGCGTCTCTCAACGTCGCGTCCGATCTCAGCCAAATCAATTGCGCTGTGGTTGTGCTGCACCCGGTGCACGTCCTGCTCAATGATCGGGCCTTCGTCAAGATCAGCGGTGACAAAGTGTGCCGTGGCGCCAATGAGCTTGACCCCCCGGTCGTAGGCCTGTTGATACGGGCGGGCACCTTTAAATCCGGGGAGGAATGAGTGGTGGATATTGATGATCCGGCCTTCTAGGGCTGAGCAGAAATCATTGGAAAGGATTTGCATGTAGCGCGCCAGCACCACGACGTCCACAGAATGCTCATTGATCAATGACATCAAGTCACGTTCCGCATCTATTTTGTTGGCAGAGGTCACCGGTATCTGCACAAACGGAATGTCGTACTGCTGTGCGAGCGCGTGGCAATCATCGTGATTTGAAACGATAACCGGAATATCAATGGGGAGTTCACCATTGGCATGTCGGTAAAGCAGGTCTGCAAGGCAGTGATCCTGCTGCGAAACCATGATCAACGCGCGCCGCCGCTCGTCTTCGCGGCGAAGAGTAATGATTGGATCGAACTTGTTGACTTCGGTGTCGAGCAACGAGCTCACGATTTTCAGATCATGAAGGGGCGTTTCAAACCGAGTGCGCATGGAAAATTTTCCCGTTGCTTCATCGGTGAATTGGGCTTGCTCCAAAATATTGCCCTGAGCGCGAAGAAGTGCCGAAGCCATTGCATGAATGACGCCAGGTGCATCTACGCAGCGTAAGGTGACGATATACCTTTCCACATCTCTCTCCACGGCCCACACTCTAGTTGCAGGCAATTTATCGTGACCGAATTAAGGTGACCGAATATCGGCCGGCGGAAAACACGAGATGCGAAATTAGATCAGATCTGCCCATAATGGTTCTATGGGTTTACCTCGAATTGCTATCACGGTTCGCCTTTGGAGCGGACTAATTTTCGGTCTTATCTTGGGCCTTGTTTTCGGAGGTTCCACTGCTGCAAATGCGGCGACCTACCCCTCACTCAGTGTGCAGCGGGTTGTTGCGTCAGGACTTGAAGTGCCGTGGGGACTTGCGTTTTTGCCCGATGGTTCGGCGCTGGTGAGTGAGCGAAATACCGGAAAGATCAAGCGGATCGATCCGAGCGGTCGTGCGGGCAACAACGTGAAGACGATCGGGCGAATTAATGGTGTATCAGCCGAGGGTGAAGGTGGGCTTTTGGGAATAGCGGTGGCGACCCCGCAAGGAAGCAGCACGCCGGTTCTTTTCGCTTACCTAACTTCGCGTCTTGACAATCAGGTCGTGCGAATACCTCTACTTGATAACGGGAAACGTTTAGGCACCCAGAAGAGAATTGTGACCGGAATTCCCAAGGCGACCTACCACAATGGTGGGCGTTTACTGGTGGGAGCAGATCAAAAGACACTTTACATAGCAACAGGTGATGCTGGGGATCCGCAATTGTCGCAGGATCCTGCTTCACTTGCGGGCAAAGTGTTGCGGGTGGATTTCAATGGAGCACCTGCCGCAGGTAATCCTCGAGCAAAATCGCCCGTATTCACTTTGGGTCACCGCAATGTGCAGGGCCTTGCCCTGGACAGCAAGGGGCGGGTGTGGGCCAGCGAGTTCGGTGAACGCGACGCAGATGAATTGAATTTGTTGGTACCGGGGGGAAATTACGGTTGGCCTGAGATTGAAGGGCGCGGCCAAGATCCACGATTTATTAATCCAAGAACCGTGTGGTCACCTACATCAACTGCCTCACCCAGCGGCATAGCAATCAAAAACGATGTCGTTTACGTGGCCAGCCTGCGCGGCGAGCGGCTCTGGCAGGTGCCGATCAAGGGCGCTCAAACTCGCGATGCGAAATCGTGGGATCTGGGTGACGCTGGTCGTCTGCGCACAATTGCGCAAGCGCCTGACGGCTCGCTGTGGGTTGTAACCGGTAATACCGATGGCCGCGGTGATCCGCGCCCATCCGATGACAAAATAATTCGACTTTTTGCCCGCTGAGTTAACGGGGAAAGGTATTCGCACTGATTCTGCAATTGCGAAAGATTTGCAGTAACTGAAAAAAGCAATAAGATTTGAGCATGAGAAAAACCAAATACGGGGTTATTGCCGCAGCTCTCATGCTCACCTTGGCGGCCTGCTCATCTGGCTCAAGCTCAAACTCAAGTTCGGGATCAGATGGTGAGGGAGACACCCGCCCGCTGATTGCGACCACGGTCTCCCCAATAACTTCTATCGCCGCCTCAGTTGCGGGGGACTGCGCCCGAATCGAGGGAATCGTTCCCGAGGGCACGAATAGCCACACTTTCGAGCCATCCCCTCAAGTTGCTGAGTTGCTCAGCAATGCGGATCTGATTCTGGTCAATGGCCTCAAACTCGAGGACCCAACAATTGACATGGCGCAGACCAATAA
>JAFMCP010000085.1 GCA_017857705.1 Candidatus Nanopelagicales bacterium | reverse complement strand
ACATGCAGGTTCGACAGATCGCGGGTATGCGTGGTTTGGTGGCTAACCCAAAGGGTGAAATTATTCCTCGCCCGATCAAGGCCAACTTCCGTGAAGGTTTGACAGTACTTGAGTACTTCATCTCCACTCACGGTGCTCGCAAGGGTCTGGCGGATACGGCGCTTCGCACCGCTGACTCCGGTTACCTCACCCGTCGCCTAGTTGACGTCTCTCAAGACGTAATCATCCGCGAGGTTGACTGCGAAACAGAGCGTGGAGCGGAAATTGAGATTGCTGAAATGGTCGACGGAACACTGCGCCCACTTGAGAATCTTGACACAGCACTTGTGTCCCGTGTACTTGCCCGCGACGTCGTTGTTAACGGAAAGACCGTTGCAACAGCGGGCGAAGAACTTGACATTCCTCGCTTGGAGCAAATGATTGCTGACGGTGCAGACAAGGTTCGCGTTCGCACGGTTCTTACGTGCGAAAGCGCAGTTGGAACTTGCGCACGCTGCTACGGACGCTCAATGGCAACTGGCAAATTGGTTGACGTTGGTGAAGCAGTCGGTATCGTGGCTGCCCAATCCATTGGTGAACCGGGTACCCAGCTCACGATGCGCACCTTCCATACGGGCGGTGTTGCCGGTGAAGACATCACCCATGGTCTTCCACGTGTCGTGGAACTTTTCGAGGCCCGCACACCCAAGGGTGTAGCTCCTATCAGCGAAGTTGCTGGCCGGGTCCGGATTGAGGAAGCCGAGAAACTTCGCAGCATAATCATCACCCCGGATGACGGCAGCGAGGAGATTGAGTACTCGGTTCCGCGCCGTTCGCGGATGTTGGTTGAAGAAGGTGACAGCGTGATCGTGGGCCAGCAACTCGTTGTTGGTGCGATTGATCCCAAGCAGGTCTTGCGTATTCTGGGTCAGCGCGCGGTTCAATTGCATCTCGTTGATCAAGTCCAGATGGTCTACCGTTCGCAGGGCGTTTCCATCCACGACAAGCACATCGAGGTAATTGTTCGCCAGATGCTCAAGCGCATCACGATCATTGAGTCTGGGGATTCCAACTTCCTTGCAGGTGAGCTTGTTGAGCGTGGACTCTTTGAAACGGAGAACCGCAGGGTGGTTACCAACGGTGGAACACCAGCTTCAGGTCGCCCAGAACTTATGGGAATCACTAAGGCTTCCCTTGCCACTGAGTCGTGGCTCTCGGCGGCTTCTTTCCAAGAGACCACTCGCGTCCTCACCGATGCAGCGATCTCTGCGAAGAGCGACCCATTGCTCGGCCTCAAGGAGAACGTAATCCTTGGCAAGCTCATTCCTGCAGGTACAGGAATGCCGATCTACCGCAACATCAAGGTGGAGCCAACCGAGGAAGCAAAGGCTGCCATGTACGCATCCTTCACCGGATACGACGACATGGAGTACGCATCCTTTGGCCAGACCTCAGGCGAAGCGGTTCCGTTGGAAGAGTTCGAGTTCCGCGGCTTCTAAGTTCAAAAAATATTGCATCAATGATGGGGAGTCGGGTCACCGGCTCCCCATCAAACTGTCTTGCCCCAGTTTTTTAACGATGGGCTTGTCGGGCGACTCTTCTTTCCTCTGAATTGTTGTTTTATTGAGTCGTGGATCTGAAAAAAGCGGCCGACTCATATGCAAACGCAACTACAGAGTTTCTAAATGTTGCAGACAAATTAACTGATGTCGAACTTGATGTCTCAAATCACGGGGGATGGACAGCTCGTCAGATAATTCACCATGTGGCCGATAGCGAAGCACAGTTGCACGCCAGACTGCGCCGGCTGATTGCAGAGCCCGGGGACACAAATTCAAGGATATGATGAAGCTGGATGGGGAGAGAGCGAAACTCTGGGCTACAAGGATTTACCCGTAGCTCAATCACTTGAAGTATTTAAAACCGTACGAGTGTCATCACTAGAAGTAATTAAGAGGCTTCAACCAATTCAGCTAGAGAATTCTGAAACTCACAGCGAGAGCGGTGAATACACTGTCAGAACTTGACTTGAAACGTATATCAACCATCCTCTGGAGCATGCTGCTCAAATCCAAGCCGGCTTATAGGCTGCCGCTCCAGTTACAATTCCATCATGCCAACACTGAGTCACATGCTCTGGTTTAATGACCAAGCCGAAGACGCTGCAGATCTTTATACAAACCTTTTCAAAGAATCACAGATACTCAATAAGAGTCACCGCCCAGATGGCGGAGTATTTACTGTTGAATTCGAGCTTATGGGTGCGAGGTACACAGCCCTTAATGGCGGGGACATGTTTACGTTCACCGAGGCCTTCTCAATTGTAATTCTTTGCAATGACCAATCAGAAGTAGATACGTACTGGGACGCGCTCACCGCTGATGGTGGAAGCCCCGGTCGGTGTGGTTGGCTGAAGGATAAATTTGATGTTTCTTGGCAGATCATTCCGAAACAACTCGGTGAATGTCTTGGCAATCCTGATTCATCTAAGGCAGAGGCTGCGATGAATGCAATGATGGGAATGTCTAAGTTAATAGTCAGCGAGCTAGAAGCAGCAGTCAAGTAAATTTGGCTTACAGTGCGTTGCTTAATAAAGGGAGTGCCCCGGTCATGCACGGTTTGCGCTGCGGGACGAGTGTGTCGCGTTATCAATAATGGCAACCTTGGGTCTACCTTTGTGTCATGTCCATGAACAATGAGAATGTCGAAGAGCCCACTGAGTCGGTAGTCATTGAGACTCCGGCAGCTCCTCCTGTTGTGCAGATGCCACCGAAACCCACCATCGATCAGTTCGGAAACCCAATTAGCCCGAAGTCAAGGCTCGCTGCCGCTCTACTCGCCTGGTTCTTGGGTATTTTTGGAGTTCACCGCTTTTACGTGGGCAAGATCGGTACCGGAATTCTCATGATCATCACCCTTGGTGGGCTGGGTATCTGGACTCTCATCGACTTCATTGTCATTCTTGTCGGGTCATTTAAGGACAAAGAGGGTCGACTCTTGGTCAACTGGTCGTAGATTGGGATCATGAGCAATCAGACACCAGATCCTGAGATAAACCCCGTGGAAGGACCAACTGAGTCAATCTGGAATGAACCTGCGGTTGTGAGCGTTACAGGGACTCCTAGCCCGTCCGGGAACTCGATTGTTGCCTTAGTGTTGTCGATTACCTCATGGGTGGTGTGCCCGATCGTGTTTGCGATCGTGGCTCTGGTCTTTGCAAACAAGGCCGAAAAGGAAATTGCCGCCAGTAACGGCTCCGTTGGGGGTGGGGCTTTCGTGACAGCATCGAAAATAGTTGCCTGGATCAATATCGGGGTCTATTCGGCCGTTGTTGTTTTGGGAATTATCGCCTTGTTTTTCCTCACGATCCTTGGGGTTTCGGGTAATTAGTGTTCTTAGGGGGACCCCGGTGATCGGG
Source organism: Candidatus Nanopelagicales bacterium (assembly GCA_017857705.1). GTDB lineage: Bacteria > Actinomycetota > Actinomycetes > S36-B12 > S36-B12 > UBA4592. The sequence goes on along the minus strand of JAFMCP010000085.1, from coordinate 3,020 downwards.
GTGAAGTAAGGGAGGGTAGTCTTCCCACTCGTGCCTGACCCCTCAGGTGCACTCTCGCGTGTCGCTGTACATTTATGCGGCGCGAGGTGGTAATGCCACCGGAGAATTCCTACGAGATTGAGCGTATTTGGGCGTCGGAAGGCGCGCGACACGCCCGACCGCGTGGGTCGTTCCGGTTAACCGTAAACGAACGAGAAGTCAGGAGAGGCGCAACGTGCCTACCATCCAGCAGCTGGTCCGCAAGGGCCGGCAGGACAAGGTCTCCAAGACCAAGGCCCCAGCCCTGAAGGGCAGCCCACAGAGGCGCGGGGTCTGTACACGTGTTTATACAACTACCCCGAAGAAGCCAAACTCGGCGCTTCGGAAAGTAGCCCGTGTGCGGTTGACCTCCCAGGTGGAAATCACTGCCTACATCCCCGGCGTTGGCCACAATCTCCAGGAGCACTCAATCGTGCTCGTACGTGGTGGCCGAGTTCGCGATCTTCCCGGTGTTCGTTACAAAGTCATCCGCGGCGCACTTGACGCTCAGGGCGTTAAGAACCGCAAGCAGGCACGGTCCCGCTACGGCGCAAAGAAGGAGAAGGCCTAATGCCTCGTAAGGGTCCCGCACCAAAGCGACCAATCGTCATTGATCCAGTTTATGGAGCACCGATTGTCACCCAGCTCATCAATAAGGTACTCCTTGATGGAAAGCGTTCGGTTGCTGAGCGTGCCGTCTACGGTGCCCTGGAAGGTTGCCGCGAAAAGAACGGCACCGATCCAGTACAGACATTAAAGCGTGCACTGGACAACATTCGTCCAACCCTTGAGGTTCGTTCACGCCGTGTCGGTGGAGCGACCTACCAGGTTCCTGTCGAAGTCAAGCCCGGCCGTTCAACCACCCTGGCACTGCGTTGGCTCGTGACATATTCACGTCAGCGTCGTGAAAAGACCATCACCGAGCGACTCATGAATGAAATCCTCGATGCTTCCAACGGTCTCGGTGCCGCAGTAAAGAAGCGCGAAGACACGCACAAGATGGCCGAATCCAACAAGGCATTCGCTCATTACCGCTGGTAATACCCACACGTAAATTTGGTTCACCAAAAGAAAAACGGAGAAACTCGTGTCAACTGGAACAGTCCTCGACCTCGCCAAGGTCCGCAACATTGGGATCATGGCGCATATCGACGCGGGCAAAACCACGACCACCGAGCGAATCCTGTTTTACACCGGTATCAACTACAAAATCGGTGAGGTTCATGAGGGCGCAGCCACCATGGACTGGATGGAACAAGAGCAAGAGCGTGGAATCACAATTACTTCAGCTGCCACCACCTGTGAGTGGAAGGGCAACACGATCAACATCATCGACACCCCAGGTCACGTCGACTTCACGGTTGAAGTTGAGCGTTCACTTCGGGTACTTGACGGTGCAGTAACGGTGTTCGACGGTGTAGCCGGTGTTGAGCCTCAGTCAGAAACTGTATGGCGTCAAGCTGACCGTTACAGCGTGCCTCGCATGTGTTTCATTAACAAGTTGGACCGCACCGGTGCAAACTTCTACATGTGTGTAGACATGATTATCTCCCGCCTCAATGCGGTACCCCTCGTCCTCCAGCTTCCAATTGGCAATGAGTCCGACTTCATCGGTGTTATTGATCTGATTGAAATGCGGGCACTCACCTGGCGCGGAGAAACCGTAATCGGTGAAGATTACGAAGTTGAAGAAATCCCAGCCGACATGGTCGAAAAAGCCAAGGAATATCGCGAGAAGTTAATTGAAACACTCGGCGAAGCTGACGACGCGATCATGGAGAAGTACCTTGAGGGCGAAGAGATCTCCGTTGACGAAATTAAAGCTGGTATTCGTCGCGCCACACTCGCGGCAAAACTTACCCCAGTCTTGACTGGATCTGCATTCAAGAACAAGGGCGTTCAGCCAATGCTGGACGCCGTGATTTCCTTTCTCCCCTCTCCATTGGACATTGCAGCAATTGATGGCCACAAAATGGGTGACGAAACAGTCGAGATTTTGCGTCAACCAAGTGACGAAGAACCATTCAGTGCACTTGCATTCAAGATCATGACCGACCCGCACCTTGGAAAACTCACCTACGTGCGCGTTTACTCGGGTCGCCTGAACACCGGTACCGCGGTACTGAATAGTGTGAAGGATCGCAAAGAGCGGATCGGCAAGATTTACCGAATGCACGCCAACAAGCGCGAAGAGATTGAATCAGTAGGCGCTGGCGACATTGTGGCTGTAATGGGCCTCAAGGACACTACAACTGGCGAGACTCTCTGTGATCCAGCAAAGCCAGTTGTCTTGGAATCAATGACATTCCCTGATCCAGTTATTTCGGTCGCAATTGAGCCGAAGACAAAGAGCGACCAGGAGAAGTTGGGAACGGCAATTCAGCGTCTTGCTGAAGAAGACCCCACTTTCCGCGTTTCCACAAATGAAGAGACCGGTCAGACCATCATTGAAGGAATGGGCGAGCTTCACCTTGAGGTCCTCGTTGACCGCATGCGTCGCGAGTTCAAGGTTGAAGCAAACGTTGGAAAGCCACAGGTTGCCTACCGCGAGACATTGACCAAGAAGGTTGATCGGATCGACTACACCCACAAGAAGCAAACGGGTGGATCTGGTCAATTTGCCAAGATCCAGATTTCAATTGAGCCAAACACAGCCGAAGGCGGTGGCTACCTCTTTGAGAACAAGGTCACAGGTGGCCGTATTCCTCGTGAATACATTCCTTCCGTTGATGCCGGCGCACAAGAGTCCATGCAGCACGGTGTTTTGGCCGGTTACCCGATGGTTGACGTCAAAGTCACCCTCCTTGATGGTGCCTACCACGACGTCGACTCATCCGAACTAGCATTCAAAATCGCTGGAACTATGGCCTTCAAAGAAGGTGCACGCCTAGCTGGCCCAGCGCTTCTCGAACCAATGATGTCCGTTGAAGTCACCACTCCGGAGGACTTCATGGGCGACGTCATTGGAGATCTGAACTCGCGTCGTGGACAAATTCAGGCAA
>JAFMCP010000084.1 GCA_017857705.1 Candidatus Nanopelagicales bacterium | reverse complement strand
GGGTAACCTGAATCAAGACGAATATTGGGATACGCCTTTTTATCAACTCGAAACCCAGGGCGGTCAATCCAAGCTCCAGCCCACCAAGCCAGCGCAACCTGCTGCAGTGCGTACTCTTCCTTGCCAAGTTTGTAGGCGTCCTCGACTTTTCCATCCGCATAGATTCGGCCGTCGGTAAACCGTAATTGCAATGCCCTCGTGTCATAAGCATGCGCGGCTAAGAAACTTGCAGCATTGGTGTCTGGTGCTGAATACACATTCGCGAAACCGTCAACACCAACAAATGTTGCTGGCCTTCGGTTACCCCAACCCACACCCATCGGGTAATAGATTTGGCCACCGGGCTGGTACACGATCCCCCCTGGCGCTGCATACGGTGGTGACGGGAATTGCACAACAGCCAACGCTCGGTACACGATGTCAGCGTTAAAAAAGTACGATTCAGGGACACTTTGTTTTGCTGAGCGCAACATGGTCGCCGCCCACCACAGGTGCTGCACATTCTGGGTGTAATCCGGATTCACAATTCCATGATTTGTGACGGTGCCGTCTTCATTCGCATTTGTTCCCGGCAGCCGCACCCCAATGGAGACTCCATTAATCATTTGGTTGCTCTGCAAATCACTGGGTCGGGCAAAAGCCGCAATGCTGTTGGCAATAGATGACTCAAGCCACGTGCGAGCATGCGGATGCGTTGGCATCATTGCTTTCGCTAGTGCTGGAGCCATGAGATCCCACGAAACTTCATCGGATTTGGAATCCCCCGCAGAAATATCGTTTCCAACGCGGTCACGGAAATAGCGCGGTCCACGCGCAGCGACTGAATCAGCTTCAGAGGCAATCATTGCCGCAACATAAGACTTCTCATTCCTCGACAATTCGGGCCACAGCAACCAGCCAGCCTGAGCGGCGGTGACCGCCCACAACGCGGACTGCCACGTGTCACCCCAACCGCCTTGCGTCAGCGAATAATGCTGACAGGCAATTGAACGAATATGCCAACGGGCATAGGAAATAACATCGGTTCTACTAATTCCGTTTTCATTTTTATAGTTGCTCGATGAAGCCAGGATCGCGGCCGACAATGCGGAGTTAGCCGATCTTCTAATGGACTCTTCTGTGGTCCTAGCAACACTCAGCGGGTCGTAGTAAGACATGTAGGCACGCGAGGCAAGACGATCCGACAAGTCATTTGACATTGTGTAACGGACACCGTCCACCAAGGTTGCGTAGATCTCCTGATAACCGGCAACTTTTCGGTTTGAGTTCGGGGTCATCGGTTTCTTTATTTTTTTAACTAACGATGCTGCTTTAACACCCGCAGCTTTGGTAACCGTGGGGCAGGAACCAGGAACCGATACCCGCGAACCCACCAGCGGGGTTGACTCTGCAGGCATGGTGACACTCATGCGCACCGTTTTCTTTGGTTTCTTAACACTTTTGCCCAGGAACCAGGTACTGGAATTACGCACTGCACCGGGGTCTGTTGTGCCATTTGCATCCCAGTCACCCGCCACCGGGAAGTCACCGGGGGCGCCGAAAATAAATGTGCGGACCGAGTTGTCGGGGTTAGACACAATCCACGTGTTGCCTCGAACTACACCTGGCAGGTCAACACCTGTTCCATTCCAGTCACCGACAACAGGGAAATCACCTGCTTCGCCGTATTGCTCGGTGAGCGTTCCCCCTTTAGAGAGTTGCCACTCCCACACGCCTGCGCGGAAAACACCAATGTCAGCTTTGCCGTCATCGTCTTTGTTACCGGTAACCGGAATGTCACCTTCGTCGCCACCGAAAATCGCCAACTGTTCCCACTGCGGGCCGTCAGTACTTGAATTTGTGTAAAACCAGCTACCGGCGACGTAACGGCCCGGGGTTGCGATTCCGTTTCCATCCCAGTCGGCCATCAATGGCGTTCCCGTCGCGGCCGACAAGTTGATGGTGGTCCGGGAAACACCCGTCCAAGTCCGCTTTTTCAGTGCAGTTCCCGCCCACACAACGAAGTCGCCCGTCGTTGCCGAACCGGCAGCGGGGAGTGACGCAGGGTTTTTCATCCATTTGACCGAGCCCGCCTTCCTGGACCCTGCCGACGGCGGTTGAGTAGAAGGTAAGTTCTTTACGCGAGTGATTGAGTCAGCCGGAAGGGCGGTAACCGAATAAGTCCCCGTGAAAACACCCAGTGAAGTTACGCACAGCACTGCGGTTATTGAGGTTGTGGTTTTACGTGGAATGCGCATTTAAGGGAGAACTACCTCCGGCACGAGCACCCGCTCCGGTGGATAGGACGCCGCCCACTGTTGCAAACTCGCGCCCACTTCAGGGGATGTCCAGAGCAGTTGAACTCGTGAAGTCGGGTTCGCGTAGGTGTAACGCGTGATCTCCACCAAAGCTACTTCTCCGTAGGGAGCGTTCGGCAGGTCGGTGTAAAAGAGTGTTTGTTCGCTGGAAACAACGTTGGTCAAGGCGAGCACCCACAGGTTTTCCAAAGTTCCCACACCCTCCCAAGCTATCGGGGTGAAGTCTGGATTCTGTTGAGCGACTCTGGCCGCCTGCACAATCTTCTCGCCGATTTCGGGGGAGTTAATCCACCGATCCCGCTCAAGGGCCACCGCGATTCCCGGCGCCGCCTCAAAGTTGGCCGCCAACTGGTTCGCGTTAAAACCGATGAATCCAAATGTTGATGCACCCACCACGAATACGGTGACACTCACCATTACCGCATTGAGTTTTCCCAGATGGCGAACCAGCACCACCAGGCCTATTGCGGCTACCGCCATGAGAACTGGGATCAGTAACAGCAAGGAAGCATTGAGTGATTTCAGCACGTAGTAGGAAGTTAAGCGACTCACGCCGGTTGCATCAGCACCCAACGCGAAGATCACCGCTAAACCTGCAGAAAGAATCACGGGTGCACTGATCAGTATTGCGAGCACGCGTAAGCCACGACGCCACAGACTTATTCCGATAAACAACGCGATTAATGGCGCGAAAATTGCGAGGGTCAGGTTGAAGCCGGTCATGCCGACACCAACCGAACTCAGTGTTTCGGTAAAGCCACTCGCCGATTCGCTGTCACTGGCGCCCAGTACTGCATCGGCTTGAGAGATCAGCGTGATCAGGGCAACCGCACTTACGCCGAGGAGCCAAATGATTCCCCACCAGATTTTTGTTTGGATCAATTTGATCGCAATCACAATTCCTGCAGGAACAAGGGCGATCACCAGTGGGGTCCACAACCCAACCGTTGCTAATGCACCCAATGGCAAAATAAACCAACCAAGGCGCGCTGGCTCTTTCGCGCTCAAATATGTCGTGGCGGCCACTACGGCAACGGCCATAACAAAGTTGGTGAACCCGGCGCTGTACAGATATTGGATGCTGCCGAAAATCCCGAAGAGTGCAACTCCGAGCGCAGCGAAAATCCCAGCCGCAGCAACACTTTTTTTACTCAACTCAGCTTTACGCGCTAAAACTTTGGCAAGGTCCCCTGCGATCCAGGTGAATACTCCAACACAAGCGGCGAATGAGAGGGCCACCCACATCGCATACGGGATCACGAGCGAGATTCGATCGGGGGTGTCAGTACCCACGAGAACCTGCCCGAGTGACCACAGGTTCGTATGAACCGCCGGGTACCACTGATTCCACGCAATGGAACCGTCCGCGGTTACCCACTGCGATCCGCCCTGCATCACCGTATTCGCAAATGGCACAAAGTGACCCTGGTTATCCCAGCCTGTTTGAAACAGTGACGCGACCGCTTGCTCTGACGTCAGACCAAAATAAGTTTTGATGGGGACCGCAGCAACCAACACGGTGGCAAGGCCCGCCACAACGTCAACGCCATTGAGCCTGGGCATTGCGCGCGACCGAACACTAGGAATAAAGCGAAGAAGCATCGACAGCACCAGCAGGCCACCGAAAAGTACGCTGGCACTCACTCGGTCAAATGCAATTGCTCCGGCTCGCGGAAAAATAATTGCGATCACGCCTACCAGAACCACACCGCTGATCACCGCGCGCTCTGCATAGGTGCGTCCCCACGGGGGAAGAACAATTAACGCCAAGGCAACCAGTACCAAACCGACAGTTGGCACAGCAATAAGTGCAATGAGCGCGATCAGGGCAGCCGCGTTAACGATCACAAGTGATCTTGTTGTCATCGCGTGAACTCCACGGTGATCTTCGTTGGCGCATCGAGCACCGCGCTCACGGTTGCATTCTGCTCAATTACGTCCATGCCTTGGTAACGCACCGGCCTCCAACCCTGGGGTCCCGTCACTGAAACGGTGATCGTTGGCGAAATAAACAGACTTTGTGGGTCAGCCAAAATTTCGTATTCCAACGCCCCAGTCTCAGCATCAAGGAATGTTCCTGCGGGAAGCGTGTATGAAACACCGACAGCGGCTTGTCCTCCGGGTGGTGTCCATCCAACAACACGAATTAATTTATTGCCGTAACCGTCATCCACCCAGCCCTGCCCAAACTGCTGGCGCGAGTGACCCTTAAATGGTCGAACAGCAAACCCGCTGGGGTAACTCACCTGATAATTCCTCGCGGCATCAGGGATGTACAGCAGATAGGCGTTCTTAATCCACATCGTTTCGTATCCGATTCCTTTTTCAGGACCAGGATCACGATCAGGTGGTGTTGCATTCACCATTGTCATTTGTTGATTCACCCGAGCCGAACCGTCAGCTTCCAAGTTCACCGTGACCGACACGTTGCGTTGTTGAAAGACATCAACTTTGGACTGGTTTCCATTTTGGGTGTACATGGCTGACCAGTCACCGGTCGCAGGGGATGCAACAATTCCTGCTGCCCCCGCGTCCAGGGCCAACTGTTCAAGTGCTGGGTTCTTCATGTACAACTGGAAGTGTCGACCCGGCGCCGTGCCTGCAATTGCACTTGCCGCTTTCACCAGATCGTCACCTGAAAGAATTCGAGTAAGCAGGTCGTCAACCAGTTGCTGATTTGCTGCTTGCCTGAGGGTCGCATCCTCTTGACCAAAGTCCTCATAGGCATCCACCAACAAAATCTGCCCCAGTTGATCGCCGGTGACAGATCCGTAGGTTGGAGAGTTAATCGGACCTGTCTCGGTCAGTACTGCAGCAATCGCGGTCAAATCCAAATACACGACCCCGTCAACTTTCGGGAAGTTACCGCCTTGCCATGCGCCCATCATTTCCTGACCGCTCATCAGCAAATTGGGATGCGTGTTCGTCACAACAAATGGCGCATTACGCGGATTGCCAGGGAAGAACGTGTTCAACGCTGGCCCGTACCATGTAACAGCAGCATTGAGTGGCGGAAAGAGTTGCGTACTGGTTTGACCTTTAATTGGAATAGATATCTTGCCGTTGTCCAACTCCACCATGACCAATGTCAATGGCGCTCCGCCTGATGCACGCATTTCAGCCTGATTTCCTAATGCGATCAGGTACCGGCGCACACCATTGGCACCGAGTGCGTCGGGGAGAACCGGAGCCACGCCTTCAAGGGAACCCACAGCTTCCTGCACCGGTTCCATTTCGCGCAGTGCCTTGTCACGAATGTCATCAAGTGGCTGAGCAAAAGTGGTGCTGGCTTGGATTGCGTCAAGCTGCGCTTGGGCCAGATTCAATTTCGCTGCTGAAGCGTCTACGCGCGAGGGGAGGTCTTCCAACATCATCATGTTGATTGCGCCGTCGGAAAATATTTTTTCTCCACCGGTTTCACCCGAAAGGTCCCCGTAGAGAGTGATCAGATCACCCGTCGCTTGGGTGATTGAGCCGGTGGCATTCGCACTGCGCTGCCAATTTAGTACCGCAGTATTTAGTCCGGGTAAGGCTCCGATCACAGCCAACTGAGGAACGTTACTTGTCCTGATCACAGCATTGGCCGAATTCTGAGCCGAGAAGTACTCGGCCTCACCCGCTTGGTAATCGCCTTCAACCAAGTAGTCAGCCGCTGAGGAGAGGTGTCCCTGCAAACTGAGCCCATTGATCCCGAAGCCAGTAAGTGCCGCGACCACGCCCACCTGCAACCAGAAAAGGAAACCTCCTACGAGGACTCCAGCTCCCAAAAGCACCCAGGAGATTGGTTTAAGGCTTGGCACTAAGCCAGTGTACGTCTGTGTGAATTGTTATTGGAGGTAGATCCGGACCGGGACCTCGGTCAATGTCACACCCGATGATGGTGGTGCTTCGGCGCACACTGCTAATGGATCACACACCAATTGTGAATTTTCTGGGGTTGTGTACACGACTTCACCGGATTGCGCCCAAGCAACTTTCCAACTTGTGCCATCACGACTGAAATCACACACTACGGCGTTGTCAGCCTCGGTGCAGCCACCGAAGGTCGCACCGGTGACCCAGTCATTGACCGCGAAGAAACCCTGTTCCCCGTCAGAACCTGAATATGCCTGTACGCCCAGTAGGTCATATGGCTGCAAAGTCCAGATGTACCAGTAACTGCGGTCAACACCCAAACG
>JAFMCP010000083.1 GCA_017857705.1 Candidatus Nanopelagicales bacterium | reverse complement strand
GGAGGTTTGGCTAGGCTGCCCTCGTGACCTTTGCAGAAAACAAGTTCGTAGATCTTTGTCCAATCCACTTGCCAAATGCCTTCGATTTGGGTGAACTAGCCTCGTGAGCGTTTCATCTCAGGCCCTTGAACGGGCCACGCGACTTTCATTTACTGCGGGTCAGATAGTTCAAGAAGTTGGTTACGACACAGATTGCGACTCTGATTTGCGCGAGGCTGTTGTGGAAATCCTTGGTTCGGAACTTGTAGGTCTGGATTTTGACGAGGTCGTTGACGCTTCGCTGATGTGGTTCCGCGAGGACGACGGCGATCTCACCGACGCACTCGTTGATGCGATTAGCCCACTAGCGGACCAAGGTGTTGTTTGGCTGCTTACCCCCAAGCCCGGTCGAGATGGGCATGTTGAACCAGAAGACATCACCGATGCCGCCCAGACCGCGGGCCTAAGGCAGACCAGCACGATCAGTGCCGGTGAGAATTGGCAGGGGACTCGACTGGTGGCACCGCGAGCTAAACGTTAGTCTTCGCGTCATGTCCTTAAGCATTGGCGATCGCGCCCCAGAGTTCACCCTGTCCAATCAATTCGGCGAGAGCGTTTCGCTCTCCGATTTCCACGGTAAGAAAAATGTGGTGGTGATGTTCTACCCATTTGCATTTACGGGAATCTGTACAGGTGAACTGTGCACGATCCGTGATCGTCGGGCCGATTTTATTAACGATGACACTGAAGTGTTGAGCATCTCCTGTGACCCTGTGCCAAGTTTGAAGGTTTTCTCCGAACAGGAAAATTTCACCCACAATTTGCTCAGCGATTTTTATCCTCACGGTGCGGTCTCTACGGAATATGGTGCATTTTTGGAAGGCAACGGTTTCGCGACCAGGGCGGCCTATGTCATTGACAAAGAAGGAATCATCCGTTGGTCGGTCGTGAACGGCCCAGGGGAAGAGCGCAATGCAGATGACTACGCAGCAGCATTGGCTGAACTTTCCTAATTTGTTTCGTTTGTAACTTGCAGAGTTGAAGTGTCATCGGTTTCGTGAACTGACGCCTTATTAATTTGATTCACATGTGAGACGATTCCGCCGATCAATGCAATTTGTGCCGTCATGTCTGCACCTCGTACGGCTTGATGGGCGGCGGTCATACCGATACTTTGAGTAGGGTCATCCGTTGCTAGGTTCCCCGCTGCCAACTCAAGTAAGTCGGCGAGCGGTGAAAGTGCTGCCTGAGGGATTTGGTTACTCATATTTGAGCGTGTTGCGCTGCGTAGATCGTTGGCAATGTTGAGAACTCGAGCACTCATCACTTGATTAGCCCTGAGTAGTTCTTTTAATGAATCCAAGTCCACGCTGTTGATGCGTGGACTCCAGCGTGAATGTTTAGCCAGATCCTCATACTGCGCGGCTAGGCCGAGAACTCTATTACGTAACTCGACCGCTTGATCATGCCAAGCGCTGGCATCCTCTTTGGTTGGTTCACCTCTAAGATCAGTTGCGATCTGAGCAAGGACTTCAGCCAATTTGACTTGCACAGCACTTAAACCTGCGGCAAGTTTTTGAGTGTCGCGCGTTGGCGATGCAAGAAAAGATGCGACCAAAGCAAACAGTGCACCGATCGCCACTCCGGTGAATCTTTCTAATGCCAACTCGGTTGTTAAATGAGAACCTACCACCAAAATAACTGTTACCGCCAAACTCGCAGCGACCAGTGGTGACTCCTGCGGATTGCTGTATTGCATTACCCGCGCCATAACAAAACTCAGAGCAACAAGGAGCAGAATCACGATCGCACCACTACCGATGAAGGAAACAATGACTAGCGCCACGGCTGCACCGATGAGTGCGCCCAACAATTGGATTGACGTTTCCTTTGCGGCATGATGGAAAGTCACCCGCGTCGCAACTACGGCCGTGATTGCTGCTGGAACAGGGGATGCATATGGAATCGCTTCGCTCACCAAGTATGCGAAGAAAGCTGCAAATGAGGTGAGAACAGCCAACCGAATGTAGGTTGTGGGCTTGAAACGTTTGAGTCGAACGACCCGAGCGCGGTCAAAACGAGGTGAACTCACACCTGCAGTATCGCAGGGTGAGTGGTTACCAAGTCAAGGTGCGTGTGGCAAGCAAGTCCGCCTCGCTGTGGTCATGGGTGACGTGAATCGTCGGGATTCCCTCGCGCGTGACCAAGCTCTTGACGTCGGCTAGAAGACGTAATCTGGTCGCTGAGTCAAGGGCGCTGTAGGGCTCGTCGAGCAGCAAAACAGCCGGTTTTGCCGCGATTGCCCGGGCCAAAGCAACTCGACCTGCTTGGCCGCCCGAAAGTTGCCAGGTTTTTTGGCCAGCGATCTCACTCAATCCAACCCATTCCAAAAGCTCGGTAGCACGAAGCCGGGCAGATTTCTTTGATGCGCCGCTGGCCCGAAGGGAATATCCGATGTTGTCGATTAAAGATAAATGCGGGAATAAAAGTGGGTCCTGAAAAACTAACCCAATACTGCGTTTGTGAATGGGTACGCCACCCAGATTTGTTTTTCCTAAGAGAATTTCTCCGCTCAGCGGTGGGATCACCCCAGCCAAAGTACTTAACAGGGTTGACTTCCCACATCCACTTTCACCCACAACTACCAAGATTTCACCCGGGCCAACGGAGAAACTCAACGCAGGGGTCAAAGCACTTTTATAACCGATAACCAAATCACGGGCATGCAAAGTCGAATTGTTCATGTGATTACCTTTCGCGATTCGATTCGGTCGACAATCAAGAGAAGTGACATTGTGATGATTATCAGGATCACACTGAGTACAGCCGCTGTTGCAAATGCGGATTCACCCGGCTTGCTTAACAGTCGAGCGATCTGCACGGGTACCGTCGGCGAGTCGGTGCGTGACAAAAGTGTTGCTGCACCAAATTCACCCAGTGAAACTGCTGCGGCTAATCCACCAGCTGCCAGCATGACTCCACTAAATACTGTGCCAAATGCAGTCCACCAGGCTCGCAATGGAGCAGCACCCAAACTCAGCGCGAGGAAATACCTGCGGGGATCAACATTGCGCAAACTTGGGGTTGCCACAGCAACCACAATCGGTACTGCGATCAGAGCGTGAGTGATCGGGATCAACGTACCGGTGCCGCGCAAGTCAAATGACCCGCGCGAGAACGCAAGCAGGATCCCCAACCCCAACGTCACTGCTGAAACACCCAATGGAATTAATGCCAGGGTGACAACGAATCCTTTTTTGCTCATGACAGCGATAGCTATTGCCCCACCCAGAATTGCTGCGATCACTCCAGTCGTCAATGCCAATCCAATTGATCTGCTTAGTGCTGCAATAGGTGATCCAATTCGAGTGTTTTGGGTGCTGGCCAGGTCACTCCACCATTGCAAGGTGACGCCCCCAGAACTTGAGACCGATGACCAAAGAATGCTCGCAATCGGGCTAACAACGAGAACCGTGGCCACCAGGCAGGTGACTGCGACTATGAACATAGTCTTTCGCCCGCCGATTCTTTCACGCTCAAGTACAACTCTTGCCCTGGGCTCATTGCGACTTATTCGGGCAGAAATGAAGAAGACCAAACTGACAACAATTAACTGCAAGATAGCCGCAGCTAGGGCCGCTGGGAAATCAAGAAGCACCGAGGTTGACCGCAGCAGAACCTGCTCTAGTGTTCGCGTACTGGAGCCATCACCCAATACGACAACAATTCCAAGGGAACTGAAGGAGAAAATAAATACCACGCATGCGGCGAGCACAATTGAGTTTCGCAATGCAGGCAGTGTGATTGATGTGAAAACACGAAATGGGTTGGCGCCTAATGTCGCGGCCGTGACTTCCATTCGTGGATCCAGTGTGGACCACTGGGCCCCAACGAGGCGAACAACTACTGCGATGTTTATGTAGGCGTGAGCAAGTACAACGAGAATCAAGCCATTAGGAATTGCATCACCGAATAAAGCCCTAAAACCGAGAGCCACAACCACGGTCGGCAACACGAAAGGAACTGTGACCAAGGCGAGGATGAATCCTCGCCCAAGAAATCTGTAGGTAAACAAAACCCGGGCGATTGGAATTCCGATCAGGAGTGAGAGCCCCACGCTAAGTAGGGCTTGACCGCCTGCCCGAAGTGTCACCTGCCACAGAGTTGAACTCGTGAGTTCACTCAGCGTCTCAGCACTCCAGGCGGTTACCGCCAGCTTGGTGAGCGGGTAAATCAGGAATGTGAACAATAAAAGTGCAGGAAGGATCCACAGCCACTTAAGGCTGCGTGGTAAGTGCTGAGCAAGAACGCTGATCAGCGGTTCATCACCGTTCCCCAGGTGTCAAGTAAGGAAGCGAGTTCTTCATTAACGGTTTCGGGAGGTAGTGAAACACTCGTTGAAATAATTGGAGTGAAAGCGGTGAAAACTTCAGGCAAGGTCGCATCTGCCCGAACCGGGTAGACAAACATGTTCAAAGGAATGTCCTCTTGAACCTTGCGGGAGAGTAATGCGTCAATGACTATTCGAGCTCCCTCTGGATTCTCAGAACCGGCCAACACTCCCGCGTACTCCACCTGCCGGTAACAAGAGTCCACAAGCACCGAGGTTGTTGGTTCGGTGATGCTTGCATCTTCAGCGAACACGATTTCAGCCGCTGGACTGGTTGCGTAAGAAACCACCAGCGGGCGGTCCCCGCCGGACAGAGTGAACTGCGAGTAGTACGCGTCAGTCCATGAACCTGCAACGGCCACCCCGCCATCGCGTAATTCTTCCCAATAAGCGGGCCAAGCCTCACCAAATCGCGCGACGGTCGCAAGGAGGAAAGCAAGTCCCGGCGAAGACGTAGCGGGATCCTCGACGACAAGTAGGTTCGCGATTTCGGGCAGTTGCTCAAGCGTTGTCGGAATCACGACATTATTTTGTTTAAACCAGGTGTCGTCGCTATTGATACACACATCACCGAAATCAATCGGGGTGAGGTAGCCGCCTTGTGTGTCCTGTGCGAACTCCGGTAATGCGTTGGCAAGTTCAGGGGAAGTGTAAGGGTCGAATACGCCTTCGCTGGTGGCACGAGTTGCCAGGGTGTTATCAACTCCAAACAACAAGTCGGCGGTTGGTGCACCCGCTGCCAAAATTGAACTCGCGGTCAGCGTTCCTGCATCCCCTGTTGAGGTGATTTGCAAGTCAATACCTTGCTCGCGTAGGTCTGAGACAAATGAAGGCGAGAGTACAAAAGACTCATGCGTGATCATTTGCACTGTTTGCATTTGTGGGTCAGTTCCCAGTGTGGGAGCTGATTCAGGTGAACTCGAAGGTGAACTCGAACAGGCACTAATGGCGATTGCGCCAGATATGACAAAAGCAATAAGACGTAACATTTCCACTCCCTCGCGCTGGCATTACCCAGATCAGGTTTTGTGGGTAAGCAGTGGCAACTGCCCTCTCAGCCCGCTGATCCTGCGAGCTCCCCAAGGTTCCCCAAGGCTAGCACTCAGTGTGCCTTTGGGTGAATCGAGAGCATCGAAGGCCAATTTGTTCTATGGTTTTGTTGTGAAAGTTAACGGGCCAAGTACTGACTTTGACGTTGCGATCATTGGGTCTGGCTTTGGTGGTTCGGTCTCTGCATTGCGACTTGCTGAAAAAGGCTACTCGGTCACTGTATTTGAAGCCGGTCGTCGCTTCACTGAAGAGAATTACGCTAAGAATTCATGGGATCTAAAAAACTTCCTCTGGGCTCCAGAGTTGGGATTTTTTGGGATACAAAGATTCCATGTGCTCAAAGGGGTGGCGATTCTTGCTGGCGCGGGTGTGGGTGGCGGCAGTTTGGTCTATGCGAACACCCTCTATGTTCCCGGGGACACGTTTTTCCAGGACCCGCAGTGGGGTGAGATCACCGACTGGAAAAGTGAACTGGCGCCGTACTACGACCAGGCCAAACGAATGTTGGGGGTAACCCAAAACCCGACCATGACTCCCTCGGACCGTGTCATGAAGGAGATTGCCGAAGACATGGGAGTGGGTAGCACCTTCAGCCTGACACCGGTTGGAGTGTTCTTTGGCGAAGGCCACGGAAAGAAATCTGCCGATCCCTACTTTGGGGGAGTGGGACCAACTCGAACGGGCTGCATCGAGTGTGGCGAGTGCATGACCGGTTGCCGCTACAACTCAAAAAATACTCTGCCAAAGAATTATCTCGGGTTGGCAGAGGCGGCAGGTGCGAGCGTGATGCCAATGTCAACCGTGACCAAGGTTCAACCATTGCAAGAAGGCGGGTACCGAATCACAATACGTAAAACGGGCACGAAGAATGAAAGCAGCTACACGGCGAAAGATGTAATTTTCGCAGCTGGAACATACAACACTCAAAAGTTATTACATCGTATGAAAGACGAAGGCATCCTTCCGAATCTTTCGCCGGCACTAGGGAAACTCTCGCGTACGAACTCTGAGTCGATACTTGGCGCGGTCGCAAAGACCACGAGAACTGACTTTACCGAAGGCGTGGCAATCACCTCGAGTTTTTTCCCTGATCCGCAGACCCACGTCGAGCCGGTTCGATACGGAAAAGGCTCCAAC
>JAFMCP010000015.1 GCA_017857705.1 Candidatus Nanopelagicales bacterium | reverse complement strand
AGAGTGAGATCGAAACCCTCAGCCCAACCCGCATCAAGCTCAGCGTTGAGATTCCTTTCGCGGAATTGCAGCCAAGCCTAGATGAGGCACTCACTCGAATTGGCAAGCAAATTAATATCCCCGGGTTTCGCAAAGGCAAAGTCCCAGCCCGTGTTGTTGAGCAGCGCGTAGGCCGCGGTGCAGTGTTGGAAGAAGCAGTAAACAATGCGGTCCCCAAGGCCTATGACGAAATCGTTGTCGAGAATAAGCTCCGCCCAATTGGACAGCCAACGATCGAAGTCACGGAGGTGGCTGACGGTGACAAGCTCACCTTCACGGCCGAGGTTGACGTTCGCCCAGAGTTCACCCTTCCCGCATTTGATTCACTCACCGTGGAAGTTGAGCCGGTTGTTTTAGAAGAATCCGACATCATTGAGCAAATTGATTCCCTTCGCGGCCGTTTTGCCAATCTTGCCGAAGTTGATCGTGCCAGCGCCGACGGTGATGTCCTTTTGGTCAACATTTCAGGCAAGACAGAGACCGGCGACGAAGTTGATGACCTCAGTGCATCGGCGATGTCCTATGAATTGGGAACCGAAGGAATGCTGCCAGGCTTTGACGAGGCAGTCCGTGGAGCCAGCAAAGACGAGTCACGCACATTCGAATTCACTCCACAGAACGGCGACTGGGTAGGTGTTCCCTTGACCGTGACCGTTGAAGTTAGTGCCGTTCGGGAGCGTGAACTGCCTGACCTTGACGCTGACTTCGTTTCAATGGCATCGGAATTTGACACTGTTGAGGAACTACGCGCCGATATTGAAACCCGCCTTGGTCGCCTGAAAAAAATGGAACAGGGCAATGAAGCTCGCAATAAAATCCACGATGTTCTGCTGGAGCAGGTTGAACTGCCATTGCCCGAAGACTTGATCGCAGCCGAGATCGAAGGTCACTTCCAAGACGGACACGATTCGGGGGAAGAACACCGCGCTGAGGTCGAAACCGAAATTCGTACGGGACTTAAGAGCCAATTCATTTTGGACAAGATCGCTGAAGATGAGGAACTCACCGTTGGCGAGAGTGAATTGAGCGCTTGGTTGGTGCAACAGGCACCGCGCTACGGCATGGCTCCTGACGCCTTCGCTCAGGCCCTTGTTGAAGCCGGTCAGGTCCCCATGGCCATGGCTGATATTCGCCGAGCCAAGGCTCTTGCCAAGGTGCTGGAGAGCGCCAAGGTTGTTGATACGACTGGATTAGTTATCGACCTCGCTGAACTTGACGCTGAATTGGCTGCCCTTACCGGTTCGGCTTAGGGCGAACGAGGGGCGATCACTACCGGGGCGCCCCGCATTTGGCATTAGAGTTTGGATCACAAGGCTACACATCCAGCGCTCAACGCTTAGGAGAACTCGTGACCGTCCCGTTCATCAATTCGCAATCCAACGCAGGGTTCGATGCGCACCTAATGCGCTCCGGTGGCAGCATGGCCGGATTCGGTGACATGCTCGACGAGCGACTACTTCGTGAGCGAATCATCTGGCTCGAAGGCCCGGTCATGGATGAGAACTCCAACCGAATAGCGAAGCAGCTTCAGGTGCTCGCGGCCGAGGACCCCGAAAAAGACATTAGCCTTTATATAAATTCGCCTGGTGGATCTATTTCCGCTGGAATGGTTATCTACGACACCATGGCTTTGATTCCCAATGACGTCACCACGGTTGCTATGGGACTTGCCGCTTCAATGGGCCAGTTCTTGCTGTGCGCTGGAGCGCCGGGCAAGCGTTATGCGACGCCAAACACTCGAATCATGATGCATCAGCCATCCGGTGGTCTTGGTGGAACCGCGAGTGACATCAAGATTCAAGCCGAGCAGATGCTGTTCATCAAAAAACGAATGGCCGCACTTATTGCCGAGCACAGTGGGCAGAGTTTGGAACAAATTGAGAAGGACTCTGATCGGGATCGCTGGTTTGATGCAGAGGCAGCTCGCGAATACGGCCTGATCGATCACGTTTACAGCACTTCAGCGGATGCCCCTAAGGGCGAAACAAAAATCAAGGGAGCCTAGAAGTGATTAATCCAACGAGTCGTTACATCCTTCCAGAATTTCGCGAGCGCACAGCAACGGGTGAGCGCGTTCACAACCCATACACCAAGCTCTTTGAAGAACGCATTATTTTTCTGGGCGTCCAAATCGACGATGCATCTGCAGACGACGTCATGGCTCAGTTGCTTACCTTGGAGTCAATGGATCCCGATCGTGACATCCAGATTTACATCAACTCACCCGGCGGTTCCTACACAGCGATGACCGCGATCTACGACACCATGCAGTTCGTCAAGCCACAGGTACAGACCGTGTGTTTGGGTCAAGCAGCCTCGGCCGCTGCGGTACTACTTGCTGCTGGAGCACCCGGAAAGCGCTTTGCCCTGCCTCACGCACGAATTCTGATTCATCAGCCCTACACCGAGGGCGGAGGCCAAGGCTCAGATATTGAGATTCAAGCCAATGAGATCATCCGGATGCGCGTGGAAATGGAAGGAATCCTTGCCAAGCACACCGGTCGCTCGATTGAGCAGATTGAAAAAGATATTGAGCGCGACAAGATTCTTACCGCCGACATGGCCAAGGAATTTGGCGTGATTGATTCGGTTATTTCCTCTCGGAAGAGTTAATCGCCACCCAAGGCCTTTACCCTTATTGGGAACGAATCGGGCTAGATCGCAACTTTGTCTCCACCCGTTCGGTCCATTTTGTCTCGACCCGCCCTGTGTATATCGCGCGTAAGTACCCCATTACGGGGTACGGTTACCGGGTTGTTGATCTAGTAATCTGATTAAGGGGCGTTGTGGCGCGTATAGGCGAGAGTGGCGACCTGCTGAAATGTTCTTTCTGTGGAAAGAGCCAAAAGCAGGTCAAGAAGTTGATCGCTGGCCCCGGTGTCTACATCTGTGACGAATGCATTGATCTGTGCAATGAGATCATCGAAGAAGAACTCGTCGAGGCCAGCACATCCGAACTTGGCGAATTGCCCAAGCCCCGTGAGATTTATGCATTCCTGGATGAATATGTCATTGGTCAAGACGCCGCGAAAAAATCACTCTCAGTTGCCGTGTACAACCATTACAAGCGTGTTCAAGCCGGGGCCAATCACAAGGGCAAAGAAGACTCGGTTGAATTAGCCAAGTCCAATATTTTGCTATTAGGACCTACCGGTTCTGGCAAGACACTTTTGGCGCAAACCCTTGCCCGAGTGCTCAACGTTCCCTTCGCGATTGCTGATGCCACCGCATTGACCGAGGCTGGTTACGTTGGCGAAGATGTAGAAAACATTCTGCTCAAACTCATCCAAGCGGCTGAATTTGATACCAAGCGCGCTGAAATGGGAATCATCTACATCGATGAAATCGACAAGGTGGCTCGCAAAAGCGAGAACCCCTCGATCACCCGGGACGTCTCCGGCGAAGGCGTTCAGCAGGCCCTGCTCAAGATTATTGAAGGAACAACCGCGTCGGTACCGCCACAGGGTGGTCGCAAGCACCCACACCAGGAATTCATTTCCATTGACACAACTAACGTGCTGTTTATCGTTGGTGGGGCGTTCGCCGGTTTGGACAAGGTTGTTGAAGCTCGGTTGGGTAAAAAGAGTCTGGGCTTCACCTTTGACCTCGTTGAGGGTGAGCGAGAGCAGAGCAAGGACATCTCAGCGGATGTATTCGCACACGTTATGCCAGAGGACTTAATTAAATTCGGCATGATCCCTGAGTTCATCGGGCGGCTTCCGGTATTCACATCGGTCAGCAAACTTGACCGTGAAGCACTCATCGCGGTTCTCGTCGAGCCAAAGAACGCATTGATTAAGCAGTACCAGAGACTCTTCGAACTTGACAGTGTCGAACTTGAATTTGCACCAGAGGCATTGGTCGAAATTGCAGATCTTGCACTTTTGCGGGGCACCGGCGCACGCGGCCTGAGGGCAATCTTGGAAGAAGTACTACTCAACGTGATGTATGAAGTACCCAGTCGAACCGACGTGGCGAAGGTGGTCATTACCGGTGAGGTTGTTCGCGACAGCGTCAATCCGACGTTGGTGCCTCGCGGAGCGCCCAAGCGTGCCCCGCGCGAAAAAACTGCCTAATTTACTGCGCAGCGAGGACTACTACACCCGTTAGCATTGTGGCTTCTGGCACGGTATTCATTGTGATTGCTTCCAGTGAACCAGCAGATGTCAGATCCGTGGAAACAAGATTGATGTGCTCAATCATTGCCGGGCTACCCGTGAATTCTGCACTAGTAACAACTGCTCTCATGGACAACTTGGCCTCTGACTTTGCCTTGCGAATCATGCGAAGTGCTTCAGTTGCCGTTGTCAGAATCGCAATGTCTCCTTCAGGTGAGAGTGACTCAAGGGCCTTGCTGTCAGGCCAACTACTCGTGTGAATTGAATCCTTGTTAAACCAAGACCAAGTTTCTTCAGTAGTGAACGGCAAGAATGGAGCGAAGAGTCGAAGAAGAGTGTCAAGGGTTACGAGCAGGGTTGCCCGGGCGCTTTGGGTGTTAACTCCGACAGTCTCACCATAAGCGCGTTCTTTAATCAGTTCAACGTAGTCGTCCGTGAACTCCCAAAAGAATGACTCGGTTGCATCGAGCGCTTTCGCGTAATTGAATTCCTCAAATGCTTTTGTTGCACTCTCAACGGTTTGGGCGAGTTTGGCCAACAGAGCTTGGTCAACTGGCTCAGAAACTGTTGCAGCCGTAATGCTCAATCGGTCCTGATCGCTTGAGAGCGCCGAAAGAGTGAGGGCAAACTTGCTGGCATTGAGGAGTTTGATCGCCAAGCGACGACCGATTTTCATTTGACCAATGTCAAATGCGGTGTCTGTTCCGGGGCGACCTGAGGCAGCCCAATAACGAACGGCATCAGAGCTGTACTCGTCGAGCATGTCCATGGGCGTTACGACATTGCCCTTGGACTTACTCATCTTTTTACGATCCGGATCCAGAATCCAACCTGAGATTGCCGCGTGTTTCCACGGCAACTCATTGTTCTCCAAGTCAGCACGAACGACCGAAGAGAACAACCAGGTCCGAATAATTTCGTGGGCTTGAGGGCGCATATCCATCGGGAATACCCGTTCGAAGAGGTCAGGGTCACGTTCCCAGCCGCCAGCGATTTGGGGAGTCAGTGAGCTCGTTGCCCAGGTGTCCATAACGTCAGGATCACCCATGAAACCATCCGGTTGATTGCGTTGATCCTCGGTGTATCCCTCGGGTACATCGCTACTGGGGTCAATGGGTAGTTCAGCCTCGCTGGGGGCGAGTACCTGTTCGTAGTCGGGATTGCCGTCAGAGTCGAGTGCGTACCAGATCGGAACCGGGACGCCGAAAAATCTTTGGCGTGAAATTAACCAGTCGCCATTGAGTCCCTCAACCCAGTTTTCGTATCGCACCAACATGTGGGGTGGGTGCCAAATGATTTCCCGCCCACGCTCAAGGAGCTCCCCCCGCAGTTGTGGATCCCGACCTCCGTTAGCGATATACCACTGGCGGGTGGTCACGATTTCAAGTGGTTTGTCACCCTTTTCAAAAAACTTAACGGGGTGAGTGATCGCTTTTGGTTCGCCCACCATGTCACCGGATTCGCGCAGGACTTCAACCATGCGTTGCTTTGCTGTAAAACTAGTTGTTCCCGCAATTGCGGCAAAGCGTTCTTTGCCCGCGCGAGTGGTGATCCACGGTGGGGTTTCCGAAGTGATTCGACCATCCCAGCCAACAATTGGACGAGTGGGGAGCTGTAATTCGCGCCACCAAGTTACGTCGGCAAGGTCACCGAATGTACACACCATCGCGATACCGGTCCCTTTTTCAGGGTCGGCCAACGTGTGGGCCATGACGGGAACTTCGACACCGAATACGGGGGTAATCACGTTGGTACCAAAGAGTGGTTGGTAGCGGGGATCGTCGGGGTGTGCAACGAGGGCAACGCAGGCTGCTAGTAATTCTGGTCTCGTTGTTTCAATGAAGACAGTGTCGGCAGGGTTTTCTGTTGGTGCAAAACCGATCCGGTGATAGGCGCCGGGCACTTCACGGTCTTCAAGTTCCGCCTGCGCAACCGCCGTACGGAAAGTGACATCCCAAAGTGTTGGTGCCTCAGATTGGTACGCCTCGCCGCGGGCAAGGTTGCGCAGGAAAGCAAGTTGGCTCACGCGTTGCGCATTTTTGTCAATCGTTTGGTAGGTCTGCGACCAGTCGATAGACAGTCCCATGCGGCGCCATAGGTCTTCGAAGATAACTTCATCTTCAATTGTCAGTTGCTCACACAACTCAATGAAATTTTTTCGGGAAATAGGTTCCTGTTTTTTTGCATCGGGTTTTACTGGAGGCGTGTAATCCGCGACATAAGGCAAACTCGGATCGCAGCGGACTCCAAAGTAGTTTTGAACGCGGCGTTCGGTGGGGAGTCCATTGTCATCCCAGCCCATGGGGTAAAAAACTTCGAAGCCGCGCATGCGCTTGTATCGCGCGATGCAGTCGGTGTGGGTGTAACTGAAAACGTGTCCTACGTGTAGTGAACCGCTGACAGTTGGTGGCGGGGTGTCAATTGAAAAGATGTGATCGCGGGTTTTGGTGCGGTCAAATGAATAGGTGCCGGCATCCTGCCAGGTCTTGGCCCACTTTTCCTCGATCCCGGAAAGGCTTGGCTTTTCTGGGATATTGACCGATGGGAATTCCGACTTCGACGCCATGGTTGCGCAGTCTATTCATCCACCTAGTTCATCCACCTAGACTGCCACCGTGGGTATCACGAGCGCGCAGCAATTATGGGATGAACTCGAGTCTCGTTGGCCGGAAAATGTGATTGAACCGTCCCTTGCCCGAATGAGCGCGGTCACGAACCTCTTAGGGGACCCACAATTGACGTTCCCGGTGATTCAGGTGGCCGGTACCAATGGCAAAAGTTCCACCGCCCGCATGATTGAATCCATTTTGCGCTCATATGGGCTTCGAACCGGGTTGTACACCTCACCACACCTGGTTGACCCCACCGAGCGGATTTGTCTTGACGGGGTGCCCATTTCCAGTGAGACTGCCGTTTCAGCATGGAATGACATAGAACCATTCATTTCCTTGGTTGACCACAATTCATTAGCTGATGGTGGGCCGCAACTTTCCTACTTCGAAGCCATGACCGCACTGGCTTATTCAGTTTTTGCTGATTCGCCGGTTGACGTTGCCATTATTGAAGTCGGCATGGGTGGGACATGGGATGCCACGAGTGTGTGTCGGCCGCAGGTCGCCGTGATCACACCTATTGATTTGGATCATCAAGAGTTCCTCGGTGAAACCCTGACAGAAATAGCAGGTGAGAAAGCTGGCATCCTGGCCAATTCGGAATCGGTTGTGTTGGGTCCGCAGTCGCCGCAAGCCGCAGCGGTCTTGATTGCTGCATGCGAAAATGCTGACCTCGTTCCGGCGCGATTTGGAGTTGAATACGGCGTTAATACACAGGAGGTGGCGGTCGGCGGGCAACTGTTGTCCTTGCGCGGTTTACGCGGTGACTATTCGGATCTATTCCTTCCTCTGTTCGGAGAGCATCAGGGCAATAACGCGGCCGTGGCATTGGCAGCCTGCGAAATGTTCATGGGATCGGGTTTGCTGGCGCCACTGGATATTGATGTGGTCAGAGAAGGGTTCGCGAATGTGAAATCCCCTGGGAGGCTGGAGATTTTGCGAACGGGCCCAACCGTGTTGGTTGACGCTGCCCACAATCCACATGGCGCGAAGTCGCTTGCACAGGCATTGGAGACCAGTTTCACTTTTGTCGGGATTGTGGCGGTTGTTGGAATGTTGATGAAAAAAGATGCGCTCGGTTTCCTCGAAGCCCTGTCGCCGGTCGTCTCACAGGTGGTAATTACCGAGCCAAACTCGCCACGGGCTATGCCGGCGAGCGAGCTTGCTCGATTAGCAATCGAGGTCCTCGGAGGTGAGCGAGTAATTCTTGGTGGTGACTTAATGTCATCGCTCGAAGAAGCCATGGGGCTAGCTGACAGTTCAGGCGAATACGGGGGAGTGGGAGTGGTCGTTACAGGTTCGGTGGTGTTGGTCGGAGATGCAATCCGACTATTGGCAGATACCACCGCGAATGGAGTGAAGTAAATCATGAGGGTATTGGGTTCGACCGTTCTTATCCTTGAAGCCATCGTTGTTTTACTCGCGATTCCCATTGCAATCAATGTCTCCGACGCGAATGCAACTTATGCACTCATTATTGGAATTGCCCTAGCGGGTCTGCTGGTTCTCAGCGTTGGAGTGATTACTCGACCGATTGCCGTTCCCATTGGCTGGGTGCTACAAGTGCTCGTTATTGCCTCAGGAATCGTTGTTCCCACAATGTTTTTCATTGGTGGACTTTTTGCGCTGTTGTGGTTCTACGCGGTTCGCAATGGGCAGCGAGTCGATCGGGCACGGGAGTTGCCCGAAAGTTAGGTGAACGACTCCTCTAGCATCAGAGTCGGTAGTTTCGCTATGCCGCCATTGCCCATATATTCGAGGAGTCATTGAATGTCTGAACGCACACTTGTTTTGGTCAAGCCTGATGGAGTTGCTCGTGGGCTCGTCGGCGAAGTTCTTGCACGGATTGAGCGCAAGGGTTTTACTTTTGCAGCTATTGAATTAATGAATGTCAGTGCTGACGTGGCTAAGGCTCATTACGGGGAACATGCGGATAAGCCCTTTTTCGGCGATCTTGTTGCTTTCATCACCGGCGGCCCACTCTTGGCCGCGGTCATTGAAGGCCCGGACGCAATTGTTGCTTGGCGAACCATGATGGGTGCCACCAATCCCATCACGGCGGCGCCGGGAACTATTCGTGGCGATCTTGCTACCGAAATGCAAAATAACGTCACGCACGGTTCCGATTCGCCCGAGTCAGCCGCTCGGGAAATTGCACTTTTCTTTCCTAACCTTTAAGAACTGTTGCGGATCATGAAGGACTTCATCGGCTCGGTCGCTATTGGCGTGGGGGTGGGAGTTCCCACGGCAGCAGCGGCCCAAGGTCCAAGTTTGGTTCCGTGGCCTGACCGGGTGCGCGCGCTTTTCCCAGCGATCTTGGGTGTCAGCGTTGGGGGCGGTCTTGCCATTGGGTCGCAGGTCCAAGGCCTTCGTGGATTTAAGGCCCTTGCCGCAGGTGCTGGTTTGGCAGGGATCGGTACCGCTGGTTTCTTGGTCGCTAAAAACAAACTTAGTGAACTTGAAGCGCAAAATGCGCAGATTGATGAATGCTTTTCCCGTGCGCCAACGGATGTATACCTGTCAGGGAGCGTTCATTCCGCTGTTGACTACTCGTTACTTGGTCGTGAAGGCGCTCGTTTTATTAACAGTGTGACAACCGCCGCACATGCTCAAGCCTTGGGTGTTAATCGCACGCACGACCCCATTCGGGTCTTTGTCAGTATTGCCAATGCGGACTCGGTCTCTTCGCGAGTTTCGTTAGCAATGTCTGAGTTGATTCGAAATAAGGCTTTCGATCGAGAGTATTTATTGATTCAGGCTCCTGCCGGTTCAGGTTATTCAAACTCCACTCCGGTTGACGTTGTTGAGTTGCTTTCAGGGGGTGATTGCGCCTCAGTTTCAGTTAGTTACGGTCTTTTGCCAAGTTTCCTGTCCCTCACCAGAGTGCGATTGGCCGGTGAAACACAACTTGAGTTGCTTAACGCAATCGATCACGAACTCGTTGGCCGCCGTAATAAAGGCAAACATGTTCCCAAGATTCTTCTCTATGGTGAAAGTTTGGGAGCGCGTGTTCAGCAATTCGCAATCCCGCTGGGGTCAGCCGATTTAGACAAATACTCGGTTCACCGGGCCTTATGGGTAGGAACACCAGGCGGCCGGGCCTCCGACGCCTTTCATCGATTCTGCGCACGTGAGTCGGTAACGGTGGATCGACCTGAGCAAATTCCCACCGATACCGACAAGCGAGTGTGGTTCCTTGAACATGATGGTGATCCTGTGGTGCGTTTTAGACCCGATCTCGCGTGGGCTCAACCGGCGTGGCTAGATCCGGAGCTGCCTCGTGGGAGAAATATTCCTGCCGAAATGGTCTGGAATGTGGGGGTTACTTGGGCAACCGTGCTCGTGGACACCATTTTCGCCACGAATGTGAAGCCGGGGGATTTCCAAAGCCTGGGTCACGACTACCGCGCTGACCTTGGTGCCGTGGCCACCGCAGCATTTGGTTTCACCGGCAAACTCACAGCAGAGCAAACTAAAGGTTTAGAGGTTCTCTTGCGACAAATTGAAGTGGCGCGCGCCCAAAAGTTGGGTGAGGGTTAAGCAGGGGTATCTCAGGGCTACTATAAGAGTCCGTGTCGAGTCTCTTCCCATCCCGAAAATTTCTGGCCCCACCACGCCAGACCGACCATTCAAGACCGATTGGAGGCACCGCGTGAGCTTTACCGCGAACTCCTCATTTGTGGGTCGAGATATGGCCGTTGACTTGGGAACCGCCAACACGTTGGTCTATGTCCGGGGTCGTGGAATTGTCCTCAATGAGCCGTCCGTTGTTGCCATCAATAACAACACCGGGGGAATTTTGGCCGTTGGCATGGAAGCCAAAGAAATGATTGGTCGCACGCCAGGCAACATTGTGGCGATCCGACCTCTCAAAGACGGCGTGATCGCTGACTTCGACACGACCGAACGCATGCTCCGTTACTTCATCCAAAAAGTTCACCGCAGGCGGCATCTGGCAAAACCCCGACTGATCATCTGTGTCCCTTCAGGAATCACGGGCGTAGAACAGCGCGCGGTAAAAGATGCTGGTTATGCCGCGGGTGCCCGTAAAGTTTTCATCATTGAAGAACCGATGGCGGCGGCGATAGGTGCAGGCCTTCCCGTTCATGAACCAACCGGCAACATGGTGGTCGACATTGGCGGAGGAACATCCGAGGTCGCGGTTATTTCCCTTGGCGGAATTGTGACGAGCCTTTCTGTTCGGGTCGGCGGAGACGAACTAGACAATGCAATTATTCAATACATCAAGAAGGAGTATTCATTACTTCTAGGTGAGCGGACCGCTGAAGAAATAAAGATTGCCATCGGTTCAGCATTCCCAATGCCCGACGAACCGCATGCTGAAATCCGTGGGCGCGATTTAATTACTGGTTTACCTCGAACAATTGTTGTTTCGGCAGAGGAAATCCGTCGGGCAATCGATGAACCGGTGAATGCAATTGTTGACGCAGTGAAATCAACCCTTGATCGCACCCCTCCTGAGTTGTCCGGAGACATTATGGATCGGGGAATCGTTCTGACGGGTGGTGGAGCAATGATGACAGGTCTTGACGAGCGCCTGCGACATGAAACCGGGATGCCAATTGTTGTTGCCGATCGTCCACTTGAGTGTGTTGCGCTGGGCTCAGGAAAGTGCGTTGAAGAGTTTGATGCGTTGCAACAGGTGCTCGTGTCTGAACCGCGCAGGTAGCCGTGCTTTCGCGCAGAACGCGGATCATCCTGTCTGTATTGGTAGTTGCATCGCTTACTTTTGTGATCCTCGACCTTCGCGGTGGGGACGGCCCCTTTTCTAGCGCGCGATCAGCGGTGAGTTCCGTCATCGGTGGGATCCAATCTGGAGCTGCATTTGTTTTTTCACCCATCACCGGATCGAGTGAATGGTGGAGTACCCAGGTGAACCAGTCGGGGCAAATTCGTGACTTGACAGTTGAAAACGAGAGACTGAAGTCTGCCCTGGTGAGTTCAGAAAACGATATTGCTCGCGCTGACCAACTCGATGCACTTCTTCGAGTCGCCGGCGTAGGCAGATATCGGGTAACCCCCGCTGAGGTAATTGCGGTTGGCCCGGCTCAAGATTTCGCTTGGACCGTGACCATTGACGCGGGATCCCTCGATGGTCTTGAAGAGGATATGACCGTGATTAACGGTGATGGCTTGGTGGGCAGGGTTCTCAAGGTTTACAACAGCACAGCGACGGTGGTCTTAATCGTTGACCCAGAGTCATCTGTTGGAGGGCGGGTTGCCGGATCTCAAGAAATCGGCATTGTCTCAGGTATCGGTCGGCAAAATTCACTTGAATTTCAATTGCTCGACCCTTTGGGCGAAGCGAATCCAGGCGATGCTGTCGTAACTTTTGGGTCGAAAGATGGGCGCCCTTATGCACCTGGACTTCCTATTGGTGAAGTTGTTGACGTCTCCGGGTCCGCGGGACAGCTGGCTCGAATCGCCACCGTCAGGCCGTATGCAAACATGTCGCAACTCAGCGTTGTGGGGGTTGTCGTGAAACCACCCAGGGAGGACCCACGAGATTCGGTACTACCAAATGCTCCGGTGACAATTCCGACGCCAACATCGACGTCCCCTTCAGCCCCGGGCGAAGCAAATGAAAAAGAGACGGCAGCAACCCCGGCTCCTAACGGTGATTAGCCCATGATTATTCGACAGGGGCTTTTTATTGGGACATGTGTTTTCATTGCCGTACTCATAGAGTTGACTTTGCTTAGTCGGCTTGGGATCCCAGGAGCAACTCCTGACCTGGTTGTTGTCACGGTTGTTGCTATTGCTTTTGCCATGGGCCCGGTGCAGGGAGCCACAAGTGGATTCGCAGCGGGAATACTTCTCGACCTTTCACCCTCCTCAGACACTTTGGTCGGAGTGAATGCAATCATTTATCTGGCAATTGGCTTCATGGCAGGATTCTGGATTGACCCACGTGATCGGACACTGCCAATCATGATGGGGATTACGGCCCTGAGCACTTCAGCTGCTGCGCTTGGTACGGCCATCGTTGATACAGCCCTAGGTGGAAACCGAGTCAATTGGGTTGAGGTTCCGTGGATCACACTAAGTTCTGCTCTTTACGGCGTGCTCTTGTCTGCCTTGATCATCCCGTTGATAGCCCGAATATCTCGCCCATTCTTGCCTGAAATATCCGTTTCGTAGGGGAACCCCCTGCCGAGATTGGGCGTCCTAGCAAAGAAAGAATATCCAGAAGAATTGTCCAGATTCATTGTCTAGAGAAGATTCCAGATCATTGCATCTGGGGGAGTCCGCTCGGTCAATGCACAACAACGAAAAGTTCTGAAAAAGGGCGCCTTCCCAGCATTAAAACCCGCACATCGCATAATGGTGTGGTCGTGAAGGCGATTTTTCGGTAGGAAGAGTTTTCGGTAGGAAGAGTTTTTAGTTAGGGAAAGGACCGCGCGTGAGCGAAAGATCCAATCTCCGACTGATCGTCTTGGGCATCTTGATTTTCTCGCTATTTGTAACCCTGATTGCGCGCCTGTTTTATTTACAAGTGATGGAAGGAGATGAATATCGGGCGGCGGCTGTTAATAATTCGGTCCGAGAAGTAGTTGAACCCGCCGTTCGAGGGCTAATTTTGGATCAAGCAGGGAGACCCCTTGTTTCTAACCGAACGTCGATTGTTGTCACAATTGAACGGCAGAAATTAAATCGACAGGATGAAAAAGGTGACTTGGTCATCAAACGTCTTGCCAAAATTTTGGGAATTACTCCGGAATCGATTTCAGAACGACTACTGCCATGCGGCACCGAAGGTGCTCCTAAGCCGCCAATTTGTTGGAATGGATCGACCTACCAAGCCGTGCCGGTTGCATCCGATGTTGATCCGCAAACCGCATTGACGATCATGGAGAAACGATCCGAGTTTGCCGGTGTCACCGCAAAGCTGACCGCGGTCCGGGAATACAGCGGACCGTTTGATGTAAATGCGGCACATATTTTAGGTTACCTGGGGCCGGTGACGGAGGAACAGATCGCCGATCAGGGTCAATCAGATGCCTACGATCGACTGCGTCGCACTGACACAATCGGGCGATCTGGACTTGAGAATTTTTACGATTCCCAATTACGCGGCAAGCCGAGTGTTACCACGCTTGAAGTTGACACTTCAGGGCAAGTGACCGGCACCGTCGATCAAAAACCAGCCGTGTCCGGTAACTATCTTGTGTCTACCATCGACGCAAAATTACAGTCGGTTGTTGAAAAGCAGTTGGTTGCCGCTGTTCAGCGAGCCCAAGGTCAGGGATACCCGGGGGATTCGGGTGCGGCAGTTGTTGTTGATGTACGTAATGGTCAGGTTCTTGCAATGGCCAGCTATCCCACTTACGACCCCGGTATCTGGGTTGGTGGAGTGAGCCAAAAGCAATATAAGTCACTGGTCAAGAGTGATTCACTTTCTTCCAACGCTACCCAAGGGTTGTTTGCACCTGGATCAACCTACAAAGTTGTCAGTACCGCCGCTGCGGGCAAAGAGGGTTACTCGTTGTACTCGGATTACCAATGCCCAAAGCAGGTTAAATTGGGCACCCAAATTTTCCGAAACTATGAATCATCCGCCTATGGCCGAATTTCGCTGGCCAGAGCGCTAGAGGTGTCATGCAATACGGTGTTTTATGGTCTGGCGGATCGGATGTGGGAGGCAGCCGGTGGTAACGACGCCACGCGTGATTCAGCAGATCCGATCGCTGACACCGCTTCCATGTTCGGCTTTGGTACTCGGACCGGAATTGATCTTCCCGGTGAGTCGGCGGGAAGAGTTTCCGGTAGGGCTTTCAAAGTACAGAACTGGGAAGCCAAGAGAGACACTTGGTGTGAGAACGCGATCACAGGCTACCCCGAAACCCGTAAGACCGACCCTAAGTTGGCGGAGTACTACACGGCACTTGATAAAGAGAATTGTGCCGACGGTTTTCGCTGGCGCGAAGGTGACGCACTCAACGCGGCTATTGGGCAGGGAGACACGACGGTTACACCACTGCAAATGGCAATGGCATACGCGGCAATAGCTAATGGTGGAACGGTCTACGAGCCGAAGTTGGTCAAGGCGATAATGGGAGCCGACGGCTCGGTAATTGAAAGAATCGCCCCAACCGTGAAATCCGAATTAGATTTACCAAAGTCAACAATTAAATTTCTTCAAAACTCGCTCCCAGGTGTGACAACGGATGGGTCGGGTGAGTCGCCATTCATCGGTTTCCCGTTGAATCAGATTCCTGTTGCTTCCAAGACGGGCTCGGCGCAGGTCACAGGAGATAAAATCTCAACTTCTTGGTTTGCTTCCTATGCGCCGGCCAATAAGCCGCGTTATGCGATAGTCATGATGGTCACTCAGGGTGGGACCGGTTCAAAGACCAGTGGGCCAAGTGTTCGCAAAATATACGAAGAACTCTTCGGCATAAATGGATCGACGGTGAATCCCAACAAGAGTGTGCTCATTGGCGGGATGCCTTCTAAGGCCCTACCGGTTATTCGACCGGATGGCACGCCCGTGACGCCGAAGGGCAAAATGTCGGGTGTGGTTACCGCGGCTGGGACAGATTAGTGGCAAAATTTTACGCGAGTACTCGGGCTGACAATTCACTCGTTGGTGCGGGATCGCGAGCAGGAACTAGGGGTCACGGGTATTGGCGCGACCTTGATTGGGTTTTGTTAATCTCAGGGTTGGCCCTCACAGTGTTGGGCTCAATCTTGGTGTGGTCGGCAAGTCGAGCTGATTTGGCGTCTGCGAGTGACCCGCAGTCTTATCTCAAGCGTCACCTGATCAACGTGGTAGTTGCAATTGTCTTGGGATATTTGGCATCTCGCCTAAATTATCGATGGCTTCGCGCCTACACCCCAATTATTTATGGAGTTTCGTTTTTCTTATTGCTATTACCATTTGTTCCTGGAATTGGCGTAACGGTCGCAGGTGCGCGTGCCTGGATTGATCTCCCAGGTGGATTAACCCTGCAACCATCGGAATTCATGAAGATCGCGGTGATTCTAATGATGGCGGCGCTACTTTCTGAACGTAAAGATATCGAGACTGAGCCCTCTGGCCGCGATTTCCTGATAGCACTAGCGGCGGCAGCATTACCTATCGCCGTGATTTTGGTACAAAATGACACGGGCACGGTATTGATCTTGGGAACAGTGGCTATTTCAGTAATTGCGGTGGCAGGAGTACGTAGCCGTTGGCTGGTTGGGTTGATCGGAGGGGCGGTATTTTCGATCTTGTTGGCCATTCAATTGGGTCTGCTCAAGGAATACCAGGTTGCACGGCTTACTTCATTTATATCTCCCGAACTGGACACGGGTGCATCCGCTTACAACGCGAACCAAGCCCGCATTGCGATTGGTGGTGGTGGCTGGTTTGGGACAGGACTTTTCGAGGGTCCTCAAACCCAAGGAAAATTTGTACCGGTCAATGAGAGTGACTTTATTTTCACTGTCAGCGGGGAGGAACTCGGATTTCTCGGATCAGTTCTCTTGATCCTCCTGCTATCTGTGCTCCTGTGGCGAGCCGCGATGATTGCTTGGAAAGCCGATGACAAATATGGACGACTCGTCGCAACAGGGGTGCTCGCCTGGCTAGCTTTCCAAACATTCGAAAATATCGGGATGACCCTAGGGATCATGCCGATCACGGGAATACCTTTGCCACTCATATCTGCAGGAGGCACTTCCATGATGGCGGTATGGATAGCCATTGGTCTTCTCCAGACCGTGCGTTTACACGAAGTTCGAGCGGAAATTTAGCGCTTTGCCCGGAATTGGGTAACCTTTCACCCATGTCTTCCTCAACCATTGAAGCCGGTGCAAACAAAGTGCGTCCACGTGGCCAAAGCGTCTTCCCTGAACTGGAAGCACTTTTGCCCTTAATCGCGAAGCCGATCCAATATGTTGGCGGTGAGCTCAACGCGGTGACCAAGCCGTGGGAGGACGTAACGGTTCATTGGGCATTGATGTATCCCGACGCCTATGAAGTGGGAGCGCCTAACCAGGGTGTACAGATCCTCTATGAAGTGCTCAACGAACAACCTGATGTTTTGGCAGAGCGAACCTATTCGGTCTGGCCAGATCTTGAAACATTGATGCGTGAAAATAATGTCCCAGCATTTACCGTCGACGCCCACCGCAGTGTCGCTGATTTTGATCTACTCGGACTCTCATTCAGTACCGAACTCGGATACACCAACATGTTGACCGCTTTGAGTCTGGCCAACATCCCCCTACATGCGGTTGATCGCGAAGACCACCCCATTGTGGTTGCGGGTGGACATGCGGCCTTTAATCCCGAGCCGATCGCACAATTCATTGACGCTGCCGTTTTAGGAGATGGTGAAGAAGCCGTTCTATTAATCTCGAATATTGTGAAAGTTTGGATAGAGGCGGGTCGTCCCGGCGGCCGTGAAGGTGTGCTGTTGGAACTCGCCAAAAGTGGCTGCGTGTACGTTCCACGTTTTTATGACGTTGAATACTTGCCAGACGGTCGAATTAAGCGGGTTGTTCCCAATAGGGCCGATGTACCTTCACGGGTCACCAAATTTACTCTGATGGACTTGGATGCTTGGCCATTTCCCAAGGCTCCCCTCGTGCCACTGGCTGAGACCGTTCACGAACGGATGAGTGTTGAAATTTTTAGAGGTTGCACCCGTGGTTGCCGCTTTTGCCAAGCAGGAATGATTACTAGGCCTGTTCGCGAACGCAGCATGACAAGTATTGCTGCAATGGTTGAAAATGGATTAGAGAAAACAGGGTTCGAGGAAGTGGGTCTACTTTCACTTTCCAGCGCGGATCATTCAGAGATCGGTGATCTGGCCCGAAATCTGGCGGATCGATACGAAAAATCTCAGACCTCACTTTCCCTTCCTAGCACCCGCGTTGACGCGTTCAATGTCGATTTGGCTAATGAGCTCTCCCGCAACGGTCGCCGTAGTGGATTGACATTTGCACCTGAAGGTGGAAGTGAACGGATTCGTCGAGTAATTAACAAACTGGTGAGTGAAGAGGATTTGATCCGGACAGTAACGACAGCTTATGGAGCCGGCTGGCGAAACGTGAAGTTGTATTTCATGTGTGGGCTTCCCACTGAAACTGACGAGGACGTTTTGCAGATTGCCACAATGGCAAAGGAAGTAATTCGCGCCGGGCGTGAAGCCAGTGGTCGCCGCGATATTAAGTGCACAGTTTCAATTGGTGGATTTGTTCCCAAACCACACACTCCCTTCCAGTGGGCCGCGCAACTTGATCATGAATCAACGGATGCTCGGTTGCAGAAACTAAAAGATGCAATCAGAAGCGATAAGGAATTTGGTAAGGCAATCGGTCTGCGCTACCACGACGGTAAACCGGGAATTATTGAAGGAATACTTTCCCGTGGCGACCGTCGAGTCGGAAACGTCATCGAAACTGCGTGGAAAAATGGTGCGCGCTTTGACGGCTGGAGTGAGCACTTTTCATTTGATCGTTGGATGGAGTCAGCAAACTACGCCTTAGAGAACACCGGTGTTGACGTTGATTGGTACACGACCCGTGAGCGTGAATACACCGAAGTGCTCCCGTGGGATCACTTGGATTCAGGGCTTGACTCAGAGTGGCTCTGGGAAGATTGGCAAGACGCGCTGTCAGAGGTAGCCGTTGACGACTGCCGATGGACCCCTTGTTTTGACTGTGGGGTGTGTGAACAAATGGATACCGAAATTCAAGTTGGGCCGACCGGCGTAATCGATCTTCCTATGCCGAGTCCTCGGGTTTCACCAGTTTTGGTTCAGGGTCTGTGCGGAAATTGACCTCCTGTGGCAAATAAACCCCCGGAGCGTGATCTCGCCCCGACGATTCAAAAACTTCGCCTGCGATATGCCAAGCGGGGTCGCTTGAGGTTCTCCAGCCACCGGGATTTCCAACGGGCACTGGAGCGTGCACTTCGCCGGGCTGGCGTTCCCATGGCTTATAGCGCGGGGTTCTCGCCCCACCCGAAAATTTCGTACTCGAACTCTGCGCCAACCGGGGTGGCCAGTGAAGCGGAGTACGTTGAAATCGGGGTTACCCAATTATGTGACCCCGACAAGTTGCGAAGTGCTCTCGACGAAGCGCTGCCACCAGGCCTAGACATTATCGAGGTAATTGTCGCAACGACGAGTGATTTCTCAGCCCGCCTCGAAGCCAGTGTGTGGGAAATGGAAATCTGCGCCCCCACCGAGGAAGTCATGGGTGCCGTGGGCGAACTTCTGGGTTCCACAGAAGTTCTGGTGGAACGCATGACCAAGTCCGGACTCAGAGTTTTTGATGCCCGAAGTGCGATTCTCCTCATGGAAATGGTCCCTCAAAGCGCCATAACCGCCCCCGCAGACACCCAAATGCTGTCGGAGTGTGTCATACTCCATGTGGTTGTCCGACATATCACTCCGTCGGTTCGACCCGATGATGTACTTACTGCGCTGAAGCAGGTGGGAAATCTCGTGCCGCTCAAACCCGTGAGGGTAACCAGGCTGGCGCAGGGTCCACTGACCGAGGTGGGTATTTCGATTGGGGACCCATTTGATCCCGATCGAGTGCTTGTATAGCTCAACATCATGTGGCGGTAGGGGAAGTCGCAGCGCATCACGCGCGAACCCTGACCGCAGCCCTAAAAGCTTGTTGTAGCACGTTTCGCCCCAGCAGCGGGTCCATTCATTGGGACCCAAAGGCAGATCGGTGATTGTGTTGCACACGGACCCGAATGCGGGTGATACCGCATTCCTAAAGGAGCGACCATCATGGTCGAAGAAACACCCGCGATAAACGAAACAAACAGCGTAAGCGAAGCCCCAGTTGTTAAAAAAACCCGGCGCGCAGCATCACGCCCCGCTGGACCGGCTGTCCCAGTTGCCGCCGCAGCAGCTGGCACCCCAAAAATGAAACCTGCTGACAAAGTTGAGTCGGCTGAGAAGGCCGAACCTTCGGAAAAAGGTGCGAAAAAAGCAGCTAAGAAGGCTGGCAAGCCCAAAGCGCCATTGTTCCAGGTTGCTGCTGAAGTGCCGGTAGCACCTAAAAAGGTAAGTGCCCCGATTAAGGCAAAGGGTAAAGCCACCAAGAAAGCGGCTATTGCTGTCCCACTGGAAAGCGAAACCCCCTTGGAATCTCCGTCACCAGAGCAAATTGATGACAGCGAAGAATCATCGAAAAATCCTCGTCGCAGGCGCGGAGGTCGTGGTCGTCGTCGCAAAGCGGACGGCACTGTCGACTCTGGAGCGGAGGAAACCACATCCGAGGAAGGTGACAATGAGGAGTCAACCGATGATTCAGCAGGTGACTCGGTCGAAGATGACGAAGATTCGGCAAATGCTGGAACAAAACGTCGCCGTCGCCGTCGCCGCGCGGGTCAAGGAGAAGACTCCGATCCTGATGACCCCAACACGGTGGTCCGGGTTCGGGAACCTCGCCGGAAGCAAAATGATGACATCAAAGGCTCAACCCGAATTGAAGCCAAAAAGCAACGTCGCCGCGATGGCCGTGATCAAGGTCGTCGCCGTGCACCGATCCTGACTGAGGCTGAGTTTCTGGCCAGGCGTGAGTCTGTTGATCGGATTATGGCGATTCGTCAGCAGGGCGACAAAACTCAGATTGCTGTTTTGGAAGACGGCGTTCTCGTGGAGCATTACGTAACCCGCGGCTCAGCAACATCACTTGTCGGCAATGTTTATATCGGCCGCGTGCAAAACGTTCTGCCCAGCATGGAAGCAGCATTTGTTGACATTGGTAAAGGTCGCAATGCGGTCCTCTACGCGGGTGAAGTGAACTGGGATGCCGCAGGTCTTGTCGGAAATGAAAAGCGAATTGAATTAGCCCTCAAGCCAGGCGATCACATTTTGGTTCAGGTGACAAAGGACCCTGTTGGACAAAAAGGTGCTCGGCTCACCAGCCAGATCTCCCTCCCCGGCCGATTCTTGGTCTATGTCCCTGATGGCTCAATGACCGGAATTAGTCGCAAGCTCCCCGAAAATGAGCGCAATCGTCTTAAAACAATTCTCAAGCGCGTCATGCCAGAGGATGCAGGTGTGATTGTTCGCACCGCTGCTGAGGGTGCGCCGGAAGAAGCCCTTGAACAAGATGTCCAGCGATTGACGGCCCTGTGGGAAGACATTTCCAGCAGTAACAACAGCACCAATGCGCCATCAATGCTTTATGCAGAACCAGATATCGCTATCAAGGTAGTGCGAGATATTTTCAATGAAGATGTTAACAAGATGATCGTGTCCGGTGACACCGCTTGGACAACAGTTGATGCCTATATCAGTGCTGTTGCACCCGACCTGCTTGATCGACTTGAGCATTGGACTGATTCCAAGGATCTCTTTGCGCAACTGCGAGTAGATGAACAAATACTCAAGGCCCTTGATCGCAAGGTGTACTTGCCTTCCGGTGGCTCACTGGTCATTGATCGCACTGAAGCCATGACCGTTGTTGACGTTAACACCGGAAAGTTCACCGGTGCCGGTGGAAACCTTGAAGAGACGGTCACGAAGAACAACATTGAGGCAGCCGAAGAAATCGTACGCCAACTCCGGCTCCGCGATATCGGTGGAATCATTGTCGTCGACTTCATTGACATGGTGCTCGAAAGTAACCGCGATCTCGTCCTACGCAGACTCATTGAGTGCCTCGGTCGTGACCGCACCAAGCACCAGGTGGCTGAAGTGACCTCCCTTGGCCTAGTTCAAATGACCCGCAAGCGAATTGGCTCTGGCCTGATTGAGTCCTTCTCGCACGAGTGTGATGCCTGCAATGGCCGTGGAATCAAGGTTTCCCTCAATGAGGAGCCACACCATGAAGCCCCCGTGCGCTACCGCCGGCCAGCAAATGCCGTCGATCCAGCAATGGTTGCCGCAAAATCCCTTGAGGCGGCTCAGGCTATTGAGCAGGCGCAAGAACAGGCCGAAGAACAAGCCCCAGGGCAGGCTATAGAGGAAGTTCGCGACTTGGACCTTGTTGTTGTGGACCTCGAAGTTGAGGCACTGACGCAGGATGCTCCTGCGCAGGAAAGCTTCATCGAGGAATCAGATCCGGTGTAGCCCGAAAATACGTGTCCCCGTATGATTCTGTATTCGCGGGTGTTCCCGTAGGAGCAAGTTTCCGTAAGTAGCAGTTACAACGCAAGACCGACAGGAGTTCGTGGTGTACGCCATAGTTAAAGCCGGTGGACGGCAAGAGAAGGTTGCAGTAGGCGACCTCATAGTGGTTGACCGGGTTCCCGGTGCTCCAGGTTCAACGTATGAACTCCCAGCGGTGCTCTTCGTTGAAGACGGCAAAATAACCACTGACGTAGCAGCACTTGCCAAGGTCACGGTAACCGCGGAGGTCATTGACCATCATCGCGGCGTGAAGATTGACATTCTTAAGTTCAAGAACAAGACCGGATACCGTCGTCGTCAGGGCCATCGCTCTGAACTGACCAAGGTTAAAGTCACCAACATTGCGGCAGGGAAGTGAACCATGGCACATAAGAAGGGTGCATCCAGCTCCCGTAACGGACGCGACAGTAATGCCCAGCGCCTCGGCGTGAAGCGTTTCGGTGGCCAAGAAGTCAACGCCGGCGAAATCATTGTTCGCCAGCGTGGAACCCACTTTCACCCCGGAAACAACGTTGGACGCGGCAAGGACGACACCTTGTTCGCATTGACCCCCGGAGTTGTTGAGTTCGGCACTGCCCGCGGTCGTCGAGTTGTCAACATTGTCCTTGGAGTGTAGTTCGCTGAATCAGTGACGAACACATTTTTTTTGCAGGGAAGATTTCAGCAAGGAAGGCGGGTCCACTTGGGCCCGTCTTTTTTCGTTTCATCAATGGATAGGCAGGTGAGCTGATGGCGACATTCGTTGATCAGACAACAATCCATGCACAGGGCGGCAATGGTGGGCATGGTTGCGCGTCCGTCATGCGCGAGAAATTCAAGCCACTCGGTGGGCCCGATGGAGGCAACGGCGGCCGCGGTGGCGACGTTATCGCCTTGGTTGACCCACAGGTCACAACTCTGATGGAATTTCACCACACCCCGCACCGGACAGCCGCAAACGGAAAACCAGGACAGGGTGCACACCGTCACGGAGCGAATGCCCCAGACATCGTGCTTCACGTTCCCGCAGGAACGGTTGTACGCAACGCAACAGGTGAGGTGCTCGCGGACCTAGTCATCCCCGGCGAAACTTTTGTTATTGCTCGAGGTGGCCGCGGAGGATTGGGTAACGCATCCCTTGCATCTCCGAAACGCAAAGCACCAGGCTTCGCGCTGCTGGGAGAACCAGGTACTCAGAGCGAGGTAGTACTTGAACTCAAAACCGTTGCTGACGCAGCACTCGTGGGTTTCCCCAGTGCGGGTAAGTCCAGTGTGATCGCGGCGATGAGTGCGGCACGACCAAAAATTGCGGACTACCCTTTTACAACACTGGTTCCCAATCTTGGTGTGGTGACCGCTGGAGACGTTGTTTACACAATCGCTGACGTCCCGGGGTTGATTCCCGGTGCGAGCCAGGGCAAAGGTTTGGGCCTTGATTTCTTGCGTCACGTCGAGCGTTGCAGTGTGATCATCCACGTACTTGATTGCGCGACTCTTGAACCTAATCGTGATCCATTGACAGATTTAAAAATCATTGAATCCGAACTCACGCAGTATGGCGGCCTTGATGACCGCCCCCGTCTTGTCGTGCTGAACAAGATTGACGTTCCTGAGGCACGTGACCTGGCCGACATGGTGAAGCCCATGATCGAAGAAATGGGTTACCCGGTTTTTGAGATTTCCGCCGTTTCACGCGAAGGACTGCGGCCGTTGAGTTTTGCAATTGCCGCACTCGTGGCCGAAAAACGTGCGGCTGAAGAGGCAGTTGAGATGCCTCGAATTATTCTCACTCCAAAGGCGGTTGATGAATCCGGCTTCACTGTGACCCACGAAGAAGAAGGCTTCCGGGTTCGGGGTCAACGACCTGAGCGCTGGATCCGACAAACTGATTTCAGTAACGACGAAGCTGTCGGTTACCTTGCGGACCGTCTGGCGCGACTGGGAGTTGAAGAAGAATTAATTGCGGCCGGCGCCACTCCAGGTTGCGCGGTCATGATCGGTCCAGAAGAAAACGCTGTTGTATTCGATTGGTTCCCAGCAGTCGGTTCCGCTAATCAAGGCCCACGCGGAAGTGATTCACGGCTTGAGACTCGCACCGAGTATTTGTCCTAATGACAACAACTAGGAATTCAATTGCGCGAGCTAATCGCATAGTTGTCAAAATTGGTTCGTCCTCATTGTCATCCGTTGGTGGTGGGCTCAAGAAAGATGTGGTCGAACGACTCGCTGATTCAGTGGCTCGGCGACGCAATAGTGGCCACGAAATCATTGTGGTCTCCAGTGGAGCGATTTCAACCGGTATGCCAGCACTTGGTTTAACCAAGCGACCGAAGGACCTCCCAACCCAGCAGGCGGCGGCCAGTGTTGGCCAAGGAATGTTGTTGGCCGCTTACACCGCGGCC
Source organism: Candidatus Nanopelagicales bacterium (assembly GCA_017857705.1). GTDB lineage: Bacteria > Actinomycetota > Actinomycetes > S36-B12 > S36-B12 > UBA4592. Next base: position 7,539 of record JAFMCP010000015.1, on the reverse strand, counting down.
TTTGCGCGGCACAACATCACTGTTGGGCAAGTTCTTTTGACAAGTGAAGACGTTACCCGCCGCAGCCACTACCGAAATGCGCAACTGACATTTGATCGACTACTCGAGCTTGATGTGCTTCCCATTGTCAACGAGAATGACACGGTAGCAACGGATGAGATCCGGTTGGGCGACAATGATCGCCTTGCGGCCCTCGTCGCCCATGTCACTAATGCGCAGGCGCTTATTTTGCTCTCTGACGTTGACGGACTCTATGACGGACTACCACACCGCCCGGACTCACGACATGTTCCAGAAGTTGGGCATCACTCTGAACTCGCCAATATGCGAATTGGAGGGATTGGCTCCGAAGGAATCGGCAGTGGCGGTATGGCTACCAAAGTTCAGGCGGCTCGAATTGCATCTGCTGCTGGAGTCCCGACCCTGCTCGCTGCAACGAGTCAAATCAGTGACGCGCTAGGGGATGCAAGTGTTGGTACGGCATTCGCATCAACGGGTAAGCGTGGTTCGCTGCGTAACCTTTGGTTGGCGCACGCAACGACGCCGACCGGTTCGGTGATCCTTGATTCTGGGGCAGTTGAGGCGGTCGCCGTGCGAAGGCTTTCACTGCTCCCCGCTGGAATCACCCAGGTGACCGGAATGTTCCTTGCCGGTGACCCGGTTGACATCTGTGGACCTGATGGAATCCCATTCGCTCGCGGGATCATTACTTACGACTCCGCCGAAATTCCCGAAATTATTGGCCGCAACACCAAAGAGCTCGCAAGCGAGCGTGGTGCAGCCTACGAACGCGAGGTTATTCACCGCGATGACCTTGTTCTCCTTGAACTCTAAGTACTTGAACTCTAAGTAATTGACGCATTAGGCTGAAGACGTGGATACGGTAAAAGAAGTTGCCCAGCGCGCGAAAATTGCTGCGCGTGAACTGCGCATGCTTACGCGGGACCAAAAAGATGAAGCACTTCGAGTAATCGCGGCCAGACTTAAAAGTGAAAAGGAGTTTATCTCCACCCAAAACAGCAAAGACCTTGAAGTCGCGAGAGCCGATGGAACATCTGATGCCCTCATTGACAGGTTAACTCTCAACGGCGAACGCATTGAGGCAATTGCCAATGCCCTCATTGATGTAGCAGCGCTACCTGATCCTGTGGGCGAGGTTGTTCGCGGTTACACCTTGCCCAATGGATTGCAGGTTCGTCAAACTCGCGTTCCCCTTGGCGTGGTTGGCATGATCTACGAAGCCAGGCCCAATGTCACCGTTGATGCTGCAGGACTGTGTCTCAAAAGTGGTAACGCCGCACTACTACGGGGTTCATCGAGTGCCTACAACACAAATGTTGCCCTCATTGACGTGATGCGAAAGGCCCTCGTTGAGGTTGGCATCTCCGAGGATGCAATTGCACTCGTCCCCGGTCACACCCACGATTCAGTAACTGAACTGATGCAAGCTCGCGGGTTGGTAGATGTCCTCATCCCTCGCGGGGGTGCATCATTAATTCAAAATATTGTGAACAACTCACTTGTGCCCGTGATCGAAACTGGTGTCGGTAACTGCCATGTGTACGTGGATAAAGATGCCGACCTCGACATGGCTGTTGACATCGTGCTGAACAGCAAGACACAGCGTGTCAGTGTCTGCAATGCGGCAGAAACTCTGCTGGTCCACGAAGCGGTAGCTGAAGAATTCCTGCCCAAACTATTTGCCGAATTCAAAGCACGCGGGGTGACGGTGCACGGTGATCAAAAAATGCAACAGCATGCGCAGACAGCGGATGTTGAGTGGCTGCCCGTGAGCGACGAAGACTGGGCAGCGGAGTACTACTCACTGGATATTGCGGCGGGAGTTGTCGCAAGTGTCGAAGAGGCCGTTGAGCACATTCTCACCTGGTCATCGGGTCACACTGAAGCGATCATCTCCAGTAATTCGCCAACCATCGCCTATTTCACCTCTGCGGTCGACTCGGCAGCCGTGATGGTCAATGCCTCAACCCGCTTCACCGATGGAGGGGAATTTGGATTTGGTGCTGAAATCGGAATTTCCACCCAGAAACTCCACGCCAGAGGCCCCATGGGTCTCACCGAGCTCACCACCACCACCTATATCGTCTCGGGCAACGGTCAAGTCCGAAAATAGCGACCGGGTAGAGTGTTGGCAGGTAATTAGTGAGGGAGTCCCATGGATTTTTCAGTAGCAGCGCGAGTAAGTGAAGTCTTGGCCAGTGAAGAGGGTGGGAGTGTTGTCAGCCCCTACATCATCGGTGGATTCGGATTCCTGACTCTCGTCGTCTTATTGGTTATCACCGTCATGATTAACGTAGACCGTTAACAGTTCGTGCAGTATCGGATCGGAATTCTTGGCGGATCATTTGATCCGATCCACCTAGCCCACCTTGAAGCGGCAAGGATTGCTTGTGACAAATTGGATCTTGATTTCGTCTACTTAGTCCCTGCCGGTAACCCGTATCACCGTGATGAAGTTGTCGCCAGCATCCAAGCACGATTGGCAATGTGTGAGCTAGCCGTCCAGGGACATCACTGGCTGAAAGTGAGCAAGGTTGACATAGATCGGATGGGAAACACCTACACGATTGACACGATTAGTGACCTGGCGAGTGAATTCGCGCGAGATTTCCCCAATGACAGTGTTGAGTGGTTCCTGATTTTGGGAGCTGACGCCTATAAGAACTTTCCCCAGTGGAAACAACCTGAAGAGATTGCGAAAAACGTGAGAATCGTGGTTGTTTCACGGCCAGGAGAGGACCACCAGCAATTTGATCGCTTCCCGTGCTATTTCATTGATGTTCCGGGCTGGGAGATTTCCAGCACCCAAATAAGAATTGCCGCCAAAAACAACGAAACAATCGATGAACTAGTACCCGCCATTGTTGCTGAATACATCAAGACCAACAAGCTTTACACCGACTAATGAGATAGGAAACCTTCACTACATGCCCGCATTACAAAGTGCCATCGACTCTGCATTAATTGCCGCACAAGCGGCCGCCGAAAAACTAGCAACCGACATTGTGATCCTTGATGTCAGTGAACAACTCGTGATCACCGACTGCTTCGTGCTGTGCTCGGGAGCTAATGAGTTGCAGGTCAGATCCATTGTCAACGCCATTGAAGAAGCCCTTCACTTGGCGGGGGAGAAGCGCTTACGCAAGGAGGGAGCTGGGGAAGCCACCTGGATTCTGATTGATTACGGCGACATCGTGGTCCACGTTCAATTGGCGGAAGAGCGCATCCATTATGCGATTGAGCGACTCTGGAAAGACTGCCCGGTAATTCCTTTGCCCGAATCAATAAACCTCGAGCGCTAATCGTGACTCTAGGGCGCAAGGTTATTTTCTGGCGGCACGGTCGAACGCAGTGGAACGCGCAACGTCGCTTCCAAGGCCAAACCGACATTCCATTGGATGAAGTTGGTATCGAGCAAGCAAATGACGCTGCGCGACTACTAGCAGGACTGCGACCAGCCCGGATCATTTCCTCAGATCTAGTCCGCGCTTCCCGCACCGCCCAAGCGTTATCAGAGTTGGTAAACGTTGATGTTGAGACGTTTATTGGTCTGCGGGAAACAAATGCTGGAACATGGGAGGGTCAAACCAGGGATGAATTAATTGCTAACCACGGTGACGAACTAGCGGCGTGGGCTGCGGGATCCAATCTTCGACCAGGTGGCGGTGAGACTCGCATGGAAGTTGCCCAGCGGGTGATTGGTGTGATCGATCAAGAGATAGTTCACGTCAAAGAAAATGAGACCTTGATGGTCGTAACCCATGGCGGTAGCGCCAGGGCAGCAATTGCCATGATGTTGGAACTACCGCCAGAACATTGGGCCGCCTTCGGAGTTCTGAGTAACTGCGCTTGGTCGGTGCTGAGTGAAAAGGATTCACCATATGGCCCAGCCTGGCGACTGCAGGAATACAACGCCAAGTCACTTCCCGTCCCAGCCCTAGGAGATGACCGCTAAAGCCTCACGGCTATGCTTTGTCCTCCCAACAAAGCGATCACTTATTGCTTTAACTTGGGGCTGTGGCGCAGCTGGTAGCGCACCTGCATGGCATGCAGGGGGTCAGGGGTTCGAGTCCCCTCAGCTCCACTTTTTCGTGGAACGTCGTTTTCATGAGGTTCGAAGTGAGTCGAACTAACGGCTCGGGATCAGTTCATCGGACTTACCTGGCAATTGAGATGATTAGCCTATGAACATTTCCCCTGATATGAGCACTTCCCCTGACGGCCTTTGCTGGCCCATATCGTTTGGTTCTCGCTACGGACAGGACCTTGATCGCACGATTAGTTTCGGGGGCGGTGGCGTATTTTTTGTTGCATGGCAGGTTGGTTACTTAAAGGGTCTTGCTGAGGCATCCGTTCAACTCAACAGCGCGGAGCGGGTTGTTGGCACTTCAGCCGGATCGATAGTGGCTACCTTGTTCGCTGGAAAAAAGATTGCAGGTTTTTATGAAGAACTTCACCTACTGTCCAAGGTCCCTCAACTTGTTTCGGCGTTGGCGCCAGCAGCAAGTCTGAAACCCAGTCAGTTGCACGCGGTCGATTTGTTCACACGAGCGACAAATGCAGATCCCGATGTAGTTCGTGAACTAGGCAGGGCTGCGTTAGCCGCTCAAGCGCCTGGGCAAGAAGTTATGAGACGTAATATTTTGTTGGTCACTCGTATGCGGCATTGGCCGTCAAGCATCTTGCACACCAGCACTGTCGACACCTATACGGGTGAGCGTTGCATTGTTTCTAGCGACTCGGGGATTTCCATTCCTGCCGCACTTGCGGCAAGCTCGGCAATACCGGGGGTGTTTCCTCCGCAGCAACTTGCTGATCGTAAATGCATGGATGGTGGCACTTCAGGCACCGGTACTCACCTTGATGTTCTTGCAGGTTCCAAGCGTGCGCTGATACTTTGTTTGGGAGACCCACAAGTGAGTCACCGGGCAGAAATGACTCAGTCGCCTCAAGCAACTTTGGCCGAATATGAAGCACTGAAAGCAAGTGGAACGACAGTGTTCACAGCTTCCCCTGAATCATTCACCCAGTCGGAATTGATGGATCCAACCGCGGTGGGGAAAGCATTAGCCATGGGGGTTCGGCAGGGCAGCGCGGATGCTCAGCGGGTTGGCGAGTTCTGGGGTGATGACAAGGGGTCATCAAAGGAAAACTGACTTATTTCTATGCAATAAGACTCATAAGAATTTAGGGGCCCATAGAGTGTGTAATCTGGGGGGCATCAGTTCAGGAGTTGGGCTGGCAACCCAATCGCGGCGAAAGGCATCCTGTGTCTCTAACACTCCCAAAAACAATACGTACCCAGGCTTACATTGATGGAGCATTTGTGGATGCCGCAAATGGCGAGACTTTTGACTCACTGGCCCCGGCAACAGGTCAGGTGATCACTCAAATTGCAGCGTGCAACGACGTCGATGTTGACAAGGCGGTGGCCTCTGCTCGGGCAGCATTTGAGTCGGGTTCTTGGAGCGGCAAGTCACCGGCCGAGCGCAAAGTGATCCTGCTCAAACTTGCGGACTTGATTGAGGAAAATGCTGAAGAATTAGCGGTAACCGAATCAATTGATGCTGGCAAGCCGATTACCGAGTGCCGCACGTTTGACATCCCTGATGTTGTGAACACCATGCGTTGGTATGCAGAAGCAGCCGACAAAGTATTTGGGAAAATTTCACCTACGGGAGATGATTCCTTGGGCATGATTGTCCGTGAACCGATTGGTGTTGTTGGAGCTGTTTTGCCGTGGAACTTCCCTGCAGCAATGCTTGCATGGAAACTGGGACCAGCTTTGGCCGCAGGAAACTCCGTAATTGTGAAACCCGCTGAGTTGTCATCACTGACCACGCTTCGGATCGCTGAGCTCGCAACCCAGGCCGGCGTCCCTGACGGAGTTTTCAATGTCGTTACCGGGCTCGGGCATATTGCAGGCAAGGCACTTGGACTTCACATGGACGTTGATTTGATTGCATTCACAGGTTCAACCGAGGTTGGCCGAATCTTTCTCACCTACTCCGCGCAGAGCAACATGAAGGAAATTGTTTTGGAAATGGGTGGCAAGAGCCCCCAGATTGTTATGGCGGACTGTGCAAACAAGATTGACACAATTGCCGAAGAACTCGCAGTTGGTAGTTTCTGGAATAGCGGACAGAACTGCAGTGCTGGCTCACGCATTCTGGTTCACAATTCAATTCGCAGTGAAATCGTAGCTGCTCTCGCAAAAGTTGCGAACAGTCGTGTTGTCGGGGATCCATCTGATCCGGGTACGGCACTTGGCCCAGTAATCGAGGAAGCGGCACTGGATCGAATCTTGGGTTACGTCAATGGAGCCAAAGCCCAGGGTGCTGAAGTTGCCTGTGGCGGTGAGCGCTTATTCGAAGAAACAGGTGGTTGGTTTGTTGGTCCCACGATCCTTAATGGTGTGACTCCCAGCATGACGGTTGCACAAGAGGAAATCTTTGGACCTGTAGTCAGCGTTATTGGTTTTGACACGGAAGAAGAAGCAATCGCAATTGCCAACGGAACCGAGTACGGCTTGGCGGCCGTGATCTATACCGATGAGCTGGAAACAGCGATCCGGATGGCGCGTGCGGTCCGAGCGGGAACGGTTGCAATCAATGGGTATTCCGAAGGGGATATCAGCACACCCTTCGGTGGATACAAGATGTCCGGATTCGGTGGACGTGATAACGGGATCGAGGCCCTTGAGCAATACACCGAATTGAAAACCATCTGGATCACACTGCGTAATAGCTGAGGAGCGAGTTGTCGCAGGAGATATAAATTGGGTTCAGCCAATGGGCTCACTTTCAAAGACAGGGGCTTTGCGGGTTGCTAGGTAAGACCCGATCAGGATCAGTGGGAAACCAATGACCAGTCCCAAAGTGATCGGTTCACTCAGGATCAACACACCAAGGATGACGGCTACGGCTGGATTAATGTAGGTGATCACCGTTGTTCGAGCTGGGCCAACCTCCGCTACGAGTGCAAAAAATAGGACGAACGCAAGAGCCGTGCACACTATGCCAAGAGCAGCGACGGCAAGCCAAACATTGGTCGGAACGGGTTCGGTCGGTCGACTGATGAATGCCAGTGGTGCATAGATAACCGAGTTAATGACCATTGCCATTGCAACAGCTGCCAAGGCGGGAACAGTGGAAAGTTTTTGAGAAACAATGATTGGCCCTAATGCGTAACCGACCACAGTGATCCCCAGTAATGCAACAGAAATTAGTTCGCTCCCTGAAACATCTAGACCTACGAGTGCGGCGACACCGACAATGCCGATTGATAACCCAAAAACACGCTTGCCCGTAATCCGATCATCGATACCTAATCGCCAGGCAAAGATCGCGCTGACAATGGGAACGGCGGCAACCAACAACCCGGCCATGGAACTGCTGAGTTTAATTTCGGCGTAGGTTAGTGCCCCGATAGGAAATGCAATTTCTACTATTGCAAAGGCAAACACCCATTTCCAATGCCCCTTGAGTTGGGAGAGGTATCCCAATTTCCAAGCAATAG
>JAFMCP010000014.1 GCA_017857705.1 Candidatus Nanopelagicales bacterium | reverse complement strand
CTATCCCCGAGAAGGTCCCGTAGCGCCTCGAGTCGCTTACTGGGATTCATGCGCAGCAAGGCCGCAAACTCGCCTTGAGCAAGGACAACGAGCTGTCGAAACTGCTGAGCATTGAGGTGTAGTAGGTCAACGAGGTAAGTACCAATTTCAATTGCATGAGTGAGTGCAAGATCTTGCACACCACCTGAATCGAATCTGATCAGGGATTGAGTTGCTGCACGCTTAGTTTCACCTTCCCCATTTGCCTTTGCAAATGAATATGGAATACCGCGGGTAACTTTGTGCTTAACTCCGTTGACGGAAAAGTCTAAGATGATTTCGGAGCGATCGGCTCCCACACTGAAGTCGCTGCGCATGCGGTCCTTGGTCGAATCCTCACCACTGAGTGTGCTGAACAGCGCGTAGGTGATGGAGTCAATAATTGTCGTTTTTCCCGAACCGGTCGCTCCATCAATTAAGAACAGTCCTGAAGCACTAAGTGCGTCAAAGTTAATCACCTGGCGTTCTCGAAATGGTCCGATCCCAAAAATCTCAAGCCGATGAATTCTCACGGCGATACGTCATTCAGGTTTACGCTCTCAATGGCGCTTTGAATCAGGTTTCGTTGAGGATCGGAGAGTTCTCCCCTGCTTACATGAGCGACAAATCCTGCAGCAATCTCAATCGGTGGCGTACTTTGTGGGTCAAGGCGCTCTTGGATTGACAACGTTGTCGAACCACCTTGTGGCATAAATTCAATGTGCTTGAGATTAATGAATCTCTCCAATAATCGTTCACGTGTTCGTTCCTGACGAGTGGGGTCAGTGATCACCGCTCGTATCCAATGGGTTTCGAATTCATTGAACTGGGGATTGCTCAGCAGGTCTTCTAATGCGCCCGTGATGGTGAGAAGGGGGCCTGGCACCGGCGTTAAAATATTCTCGTAGACCACCGGACCCAATTTAGGTACGTCAATCAAAGTCACACTTTTATTGTGCTTCTCTTCCGAGAATGAATAAGGCAATGGCGAACCAGAGTATTTAACAATGGTGGATGAATCCTCTGAACTTGAAATTACCTGTGCTCCATGCAGGTGACCCATTGCGACGTAATCAACTCCAGTGAAAACACTTGACGGCGCATCACCGATTCCACCGATTCCAAGTGAACGCTCTGACTCGCTTGCACTCCCACCGGTGATGAATGCATGGGAAACCACAACGACGCGGGTCTCCCCTCGATCTGCTAAGTCAGCACTGATACGCCCCATAGCTGCGGTGAGTACACCAAAATGAGTTCGATCGGCTTCTAATTGATTGAACACCACCTCGGGTTGTAGGTAGGGAATTCCGTAAACAACCACGTTTGTGTCATCTCGTCCGGTGATCTCAAGTGGCACACCGATGTCGGCGATCTCGGATCGAATATGAACACCGTTTGCACTCATGAGTCCACTACCAAAACCCAACCGAACCGCGGAATCATGGTTGCCGGGCGTAATGAACACTGGGCACACCGCGCTCAAGCCAATGAGGGCTCGATCAAAGAGTTGAACCGATTCGGTGGGAGGAACGGCGCGGTCATAGACGTCTCCTGCCATGAGTACCAACTCAACCTGTTCCGCAGCAACGAGAGCAATAAGCCATTCGATGAATACTTCTTGGTGGGAGTGCATGCTTTCGGACAGAAAAGTGCGTCCAAGATGCCAGTCGGAAGTGTGCAGGATTTTCACAGTGACCCCAGAACAGCCAACAATTAAATAGAGTCGCGCGCCATGTCAACAAAGCGCGAGTAGTGACCTTGGAATGCAACGTTAATGGTTGCCGTTGGGCCGTTGCGGTGCTTGGCAACAATGAAGTCAGCTTCACCCGCGCGAGGTGACTCGCGGTCGTAAGCGTCCTCTCTGTGCAGCAGAACGACCATGTCAGCGTCTTGCTCGAGGCTGCCCGATTCGCGCAGGTCAGAAAGCATTGGTCGCTTGTCCTGGCGCTGTTCTGGCCCACGGTTGAGCTGACTGATTGCAATGACGGGAACTTCGAGTTCCTTGGCAAGGAGTTTTAGCGAGCGCGAGAACTCGGAGACTTCCTGCTGACGGCTCTCCACTCGTTTGCCACTGGACATGAGTTGTAGGTAGTCGACTACCACCAGTTGCAGATTGTGACGCTGTTTCAATCGGCGACACTTGGCTCGAATTTCCATCAAGGTCATGTTGGGTGAGTCATCAATAAAGAATGGGGCCTCACTGACAGCGCCCATCTTGTTAGCCAGTTTCGCCCAGTCGGCCTCACTCATTTGACCTGAACGCATGTGGTGCAGTGCAACCTGCGCTTCTGCTGACAGAAGACGCATGACGATTTCATTGCGACTCATTTCAAGGGAAAAAATCACACTGGTCAAACCGTGCTTGATTGAAGCACTGCGACAAATATCGAGTCCCAGCGTTGACTTTCCTAATGCAGGTCGCGCCGCAACAATAATCAACTGTCCAGCATGAAGCCCATTTGTCAGAGTGTCTAATTCAGCAAAACCTGTGGGCACACCCACCATTTGTCCATCACGGTTTGAGATTGCTTCTATCTCACTGAGCGTTCCTTGCATAATGTCACTTAGCGGTGAGTAGTCCTCACTCGTTCGGCGTTCGGTTACCTCGTAGACCTCGGCTTGCGCCCGGTCAACAGCGTCATCAACTTCACCTTGACCGCTGTAACCTAATTGCACGATGCGCGTCCCCGCGGTAACGAGTCTGCGCAGAATTGCCTGTTCACGCACAATGCGCCCGTAGTAGTTTGCATTCGCTGCCGTGGGAACCATTGAAACTAACGTGTGCAGATACGAAGGTCCACCGATCCGCGTGATTTCACCTGACTTCGATAGCTCCGAAGCAACGGTGACGGCGTCTGCTGGTTCACCTCGGCTGTAAAGGTCCAGGATTGCGTCATAGATTGTTGAATGAGATGGACGGTAGAAGTCGTCCGCGCGAATTGTTTCAACAACGTCAGCAATTGCGTCCTTGCTCAAGAGCATCGCGCCAAGAACTGATTGCTCGGCAGCTTCATCATTGGGTGGTGTGCGGTCGGGGGCATGTGAATTCGAGTAGGCAGAGTCCCGCGGTTCTTCGGGGATATGTAGCTCAGAAACGCTCAACGCTGCCCTTTCACTTTAATAACCATGTCATTGCCAATTTCATTGTTAACGTTTTCTTGGTTATTCGTTAACTTCCCCAGTAAACACCGAGGGACTGACGTTAGGGTCCACGCACCGCCGTGTCCACTTACCCTGTGAGCGCAACTGTGGGTTCCCTGTGGACTCACGTTGATATCTGGTGGATCCATCTAGGATAACTTGTGGAAAAGTCAAATATTTTTGATGATTTTCACGATTTCCCTCACGAAATGGTGTCCACACCCTGTGGAGAAAAACTTTTTTACTAGGCTGCCAAGGTGATCGATCACCCCAAGGAACAACCATTACGAATCACAGCTGTCTGTCTGGGCAATATTTGCCGCTCGCCGATTGCTGAGGCCGTTCTACGAGACCGCATTGATCGAGCTGGGCTCAGCCATCTCGTGAGCGTTGACTCGGCTGGTACCGGTGATTGGCATATTGGATACCCAACTGATCCCCGGTCCCAAGCGATTCTCACCCGAAACGGTTACGAACTCACGCAAACATCTCGACAGATCACTTCGAGTTGGATGGCGGAACTCGACATTATTTTGGTGATGGACGGCAGCAACTACACCAACGTTGAGGCGCTTATCCGAGAGAGTGGCCATGAACCAGAGCTGTACATGATGCGAAGTTTTGATCCGGAACTGAGTCATCTCGGTGGAGTGCACCCCGACCTGGATGTCCCTGATCCCTACTACGACAAGGACGAAGGGTTCGCGCTCGTCTTGGAAATGATCGAGCGGGCAGCCGACGCATTTGTCTCCGGACTACCCGCTCGTTTACATCAGTGATTAATTAGCCAATAACTGAGGGCATTACATCAGCCACCAATTAGATGGACCTGATGAGAGAACTAATTGGTTGCGTACGCGTCTTCATCTGTCACGACCAATAAGGTTCCTTCGTTGCCACCCGAAAAAATCTCACCGTATATCGAAGGGATATTCTCGAAACCCGTCCGAATATCCTCCCGATGTTTGAGTCGTCCTTCATTGATCCACATCGCCAGATCCGCACGAGCCCTGGGTAATTCATCTTCATAGTCACCCAATAGGAAGCCCTGCATTCGCACGCTGCCATAAACGAATCGCATCATGTTCGTTGGACCCTGAACCGGGCGGCTTTCGTTGTAACCGGCAATCTGCCCACAAAGCACGATCCGACCAAACTTATTGATGTTCTCGACCGCCGCTTGCAGGATCTCACCGCCAACATTGTCGAAAAAGACGTCAACCCCGTTAGGGCACGCATCGCCAATCTGCTCCACAAGATTTCCGGCTCTGTAGTCAATGGCTGCATCAAGCCCAAGTTCATTTATTAGCCAAGCACATTTCTCAGGTCCACCCGCAACCCCAACAACTCGACAACCCAATATTCGCCCAATCTGCGCCGCGACGGATCCAGTTGATCCTGCGGCACCCGAAACGAGCATTGTCTCACCGGCCAGTGGCCGACCAACCGCGGTTACTCCAAAGTAAGCGGTGAGAGCGTTCATGCCCATGGGCCCCATAGCCTCAATGAGATCTTGTCCTTGTGGGACAGCCCGGACCGGCCACGCTGCGCTATTCACAACGTCGAACTCCTGCCAGTGCCCAATCATGGTTACCCGGGATCCAACCGGGAATCGATCATCAGCTGAGTCAAGGACCCTTCCTGCGGTGGTCGCCAATACCGGTGCTCCTAGCTCAATTGAGGGGTACAGGCTGTTGCTGGGAGCATCCATCCAGTTGCGCAATGTTGGTGCGCATAAGAACACGGAATTGTGTACAAGAATATGTCCTGGCGTCAGGGTTGGGGCGACAAATTCACTCTCGCGGTATTCAAAGTCGTTGACATCACACGGTCCTTCGGGTCGTCGACGAAGGATCCACTCCCTGTTTATCTTCATTGATATTGCCTTTCATTCTATGTGACCTGGGCCAGTTATTAATGGCCGAAAAAGACCGGTGGCCTGGGTTCCATTAGGAATCCAGGCCACCGGTCCATGCTATTTCTGGTTTAGCTTTGAGCTTCCACGAGCTCTGCAACATCGTCGAATACGCCGCACTCACCCAGTGGCACAACATCACCGTTCTGGATTTGTGAGTACACAACCGACTGGTTCACCATGCGAAGGAGACCTGGGTATGCAGTCCACTCTTGTGTGAAGTCAAGTGGTGGGAGCATTCCGGGAAGGTCGATCTTCGCTGTGCTAGCCGCAGTCAAGAACGTCGCTGCATCGAGAGTGTCAGCTGGTTCAACTGTGTCTGCAACCTGCCTGAAGCCCATGTAAGCGGCCCAAGTTCCCAATCCACCGAGGCTGTTGTAGTCCTGGGATGGATCGGCAGAGATTGCGTCGAGGCTGGCGCGGTAGTCATCCCATACGCTGCAAGCAATGTCTGGGTAGATTCCAACTACCGTGGAACCTTCCAAAATTTCCTCATGGCCAGCGGCCGAGATCTTGTTCAAGTTGCCCTGAGGCCCGTAGAACTTGGCCGTGGGTTGCGCAGCATCCCAAGCCACCATGAAAGCGGTCAGCGGGGTCTCAGAGGTAACAGAGACTACGCAGTCCGTTCCACCTTCAAGCAGTTGTGCCACCTGGGCGGACTGATCTTGGACTGTACCTGGCTGCGTCACATACTCTGCATTGAGTTTGTCCGCGGCACCAAGACGCTTTGCAGCTTCTTGCATTGGTGGCCAGAACGACTCAGCACCCTCGATGATCATGGCCTTGATGTTCATGCAACCATCTTCGACGGCCTTCTTAACTTCGCCAACTCCGTACATCTGGATTGAGCCGAAGGGGAACGCTGCCTTGCTCGTGTTTTCCTTGGCACCAAGTGCACAGCACTCGCCGAAGTAAGCGATGCCTGCAGGCTCGAGAACTTCGATCATGGCATCAGGGCTGAAGTTGAAGCTACCAACTACAGCAACAATACCGTCTGTTGTGGCCTGGCGTGCGCAAGTAGCAGCGCCGTCTGCGGTTCCTTGGCTATCGCAATTGATAACTTCAAGTGGGCGTCCGTTGATTCCACCCGTAGCGTTGATGTATTCCTGAGCTGCATCAGCCGAAAGGTGAATGTTGGGGTAGACGGCTCCTGGAGAGTTGATATCCGTGATCGTCATTGTCTTTACGGGTTCGCCCGTAAGTTCAGCTGGGCTTTCTCCAGCAGCTGATTCAGAAGCAGCTGCTGTTTCAGTTGCTGCAGTGTCAGTTGAGTCACTGGAACTGCTACACCCGGCGAGTATCAGCGCGGAAACTGCTGCTGTTGCTACGATCGAAACTATTCGACGACGACCCGTGATGCGGGCCCGTTGCATTTGGCTCATTCGCATTCCTCTACTTGTAATAAGTCCACTGGCCTGTCGCCAATGGTTCTTGATGCCATCAGATTAGGTAAAACATCTGCTCTTTGTGCATGAAACATAATCAATGTGGCTAAAATGTTATTAATAATGTCTTAAATGTCCGTTTAGTTTCTTTTTAACCCTTTGATGATCCGATGTCTATACTCCATCTTCCGGGTTGATTAGGCCGCATCCTCGCCTGTAGCACCAGAAAGATACGAGTCCTCAATCTCACCGATCCGAGCCCGAGCCTCCTCGCCGCTCAGAGCCAAAACGATCTTGCCACGCTGCATGACCAGCGCCCTGTCGGCGTAGCGCAGTGCTTTGCGGGCGTGCTGCTCTACCATCAAAACTGCTGTGCCCCGCTCATCAGCTGCAGCTCGGACCGCCTGCAGGAGACGGTCAACAATCAGGGGTGCAAGGCCCAGCGAGAGTTCATCGGCCAATAGGAGACGAGGTTCGCGCGCTAAGGCCCGACCTAGACTCAACATTTGCTGCTCGCCTCCCGATAACAACCCGGCGCGAGTATGGATCCGGGAATTCAATTCAGGAAACAAATTGGTCACCGACTCTTGGGAAACTCGAGCGAGGCGAATGTTGTCCGCAAGCGACAATGATCGGATGATCGACCGCTCCTCGGTGACAAATGAGAGGCCCCCACGTGCTCGCCGATACAACGGCTCACTCGTGGTGTTGCCAAACATCTCGACCGAGCCTGACATTAATGGAACCATGCCAGCCAGAGTCATCATGGTGGTTGTCTTTCCCGCGCCGTTTGGCCCTAACAGGCAGACAACTTCGCCCGATGCCACGGAGAAATTAAGTTCACGGATCACGGGCTGCCCTAAATAACCGGCCGTAATGTTTTCCGCGTTCAAAACTCGGTTCGTATCAGTCATGATTGCACCTCCTTCTCTGTAGCCATTACCCCGGTTTCTTGGTCACTCGATTCGTCTTCCTGACCCAGATAAGCATTAATCACCGCGGGATCTGCGCGGACCTCAGCTGGTGTGCCGTCACTAATTTTGGTACCAAAGTCAAGAACAGTGATGTCATCGCAGACCGACATGACGAAGTTGACATCATGCTCGACAAGCAGGATCGCCATACCCCACTCTTTCGCCAGACGGACAACTAGAGTTGCAAGTTCCCGAGTTTCATGGTCGTTCAGCCCTGCCGCAGGTTCGTCGAGGAGCAGCACACTCGGATTGGCAGCAACTGCTCTCGCGATTGCCAGCAGACGTCGTTTGCCGTAAGAGAGTCCGTCAACCCCGAGTCCCAAGTCGTCGACCAGGTCGAAATCGCGGATCGCACTGGCGGCGGCCCCCGACAGCGGTGCTTCCACCGGATAGATCAGATCTCTGAAATAGGACATGAAATCCCGTGGGTCACTGGCCGCACGCAAATTGTCAATTACAGAGACGTCCTCGAACAGTTCAAGCGCTTGGAAGGAGCGCCCCACTCCGGATCTCGCACGCTTAGTCGTTGACCAGGAAGTGATGTCTTGGTCGTCAAGCGTGACTTGACCTTCAGCAATTTTGGCAAAGCCGGTCACAGCGTCAATGAATGAAGTTTTTCCCGCACCATTTGGACCAATCAGACCCGTTATGCGACCTGGGCGCACAACAAGATCCACAGAGTTGACGGCCACCGTACCGCCATATCGCACCGTCAGTCCCTTGGTCACCAGTGTTCGGGCGGGGACTTTGACAATCTCCCCGATCTCAGGCAGCGAATAGGTTGTGGGCAGGTCGGTCTTGGGGCCACGAACAAGTTTTATGACTGCCAGCAGGGCGAAGGCGACGGACACCGGCCACATGGTGAGCATAAAGAAAAGAATTGCGCCAAGAATTGCTTCACCAACAACAAACATGCTCATTCGCAACCGAGGAGTGGTCTGTGTTCGCAGGATTGCGACGACAAAGGTCAGTTGGGCCACCAGAAGTGCAATGACTGCCATTGCTCGGGCATCAAGGAGTAAGAAGCCAAGGGACGCGAGAACCGGCAGTGCCATGACTAGGACGCCCACACCAATATTGACAGTGCGATGCCGCCAAGCGATGACCGCGACGAGGGGAACCTGGCCCACAAGGATCAGGAAGGTTGACAATGGAACTTGTTCGGCCGCGAGGAACAGGATGCCGGCCACAGCAACCGGGATGAGAAGGGCTAGGCCTTCCTGGACGACGCTGATTCGTTCACCGCATGCGACTCCCCAAACGGCCACTAACTGCGTGACCAAAACGAGTACAAGTGCCAGTCGGTCAGGGCTTGGCTCAACAAAATAAATGATGAGTGCACCGATAAAGGGGATCAAGAGTGTTAAGCGAATAATTCTTAGCTGTCCAAAAGCGCCACGCTCAAGCAGGATTAGCGTGGCGATGCCCATCGTGATGTACATAAGGACGTAGACCGCTGACCATTGCTGACTGGCGAGAACCCAGGCGGCGATCAGTGCAAAAATTACTCGACCGCTAATTCCACGGGGATCCCTGCGCTGGAGTCCCACCGCCAAAGCGAGGGTGGTCAGCCCAACGGAGAGGCGGAACACATTCCACCACTCATCCTGCTGGTCATAGAGAAGTACTGAGATAGTGAGGAAGAGTCCCACCACCGGAATCATCAGGCGTTTGCCGACCGAACCACCCTCGCGGAGGTATTTCTTCACCAGGGCTGAGTTGTTCATCAATTCCTTAACGATGCCGTCTTGGTTCAGAAGCACCATCAAAAGCAGACCTACACCACTAATCAAAGGGATATACGCCTCGATTCCATCACCCAATGAATTCAAGATCCTGCTGTTGAAAGCTCCGCCAAACAGGGTCCCGCCGAGAACAGCGCCACCGAGGTAACCGATACCGCCGATCATCGAGTCAGCAATCAACGAAATGGAGCCGAAGTTATCGTAATTACCAAATCTGATCGAAGTATTTCGGAATGCATACAGAACACCACCCAGCGCTGCAATGCCCGCAGCAACTCCAAATGCATACAATTTAGCACTACTTACATTGATCCCAAGGGCTGCAGCCGCGCGTTCATTAGCGCGCACCGCCAAAAGTCGTCGACCAGATCTTCCACGTCGAAGGTTGCTCACCATGAGCAGTGTCAACATGAGAAAAACTAATACGACGATAAGATAGTTGAGAGGGTTGGATGCAGACCAAATGTTCCATCCGAAGATTGTTGGTTCAGCGATCACGGTACCTTCGGTTCCACCCGTGAGGTTCTGATTATTAAAGATTGACACGTACATGACTGTTCCGAGTCCCAAAGTCACGATCGCCAGGTTGATACCACGGGTGCGTACCGCTGGAAGGGCGAATAGCAGTCCAAGGGGGATAGTCGCCAGAACACCGATGAGTAGTACCAACAAGAACGGCCAACCCTGTGTCGCGGCTAGTCGGCCAGCAACCCACGCGCCAAAGATGCCGATTGCAAACTGCGCGAGGGACAGTTGACCCGCATACCCGGTGATGACGATGACGGAGAGCATCATGATTCCAGCTGACAACGTGATGATCAAACCGTCGAGCCACACGTTTGAAACGGAAAAGGACATGCTGAGAACTACAACTAGAGCAGCCAAAATGAGTGACCATCGCATGCGCCCCGTACCAACGGAGGGGAGGCGTTGCATGACAAAGTCGCGGGCAGGTATGCCTTGGCCTCGGAAAGTCAGCCACAAAACGATGAACAGGAACGGGACCGCGTTCCCGATTCCAGGTATTCCTGTGATCTGGCCTTGAACGATTGTTTGCGCCATTCCGATAAGTAGTCCGGCAAGAAGCGCAACTGGAAATGACCTGAAGCCTGCAACAAGCGCGACAGAAGTGGCCGCCAGAACAAGGTTTGTCATGACCACCGGTTGTAACGTCACCGTAGGAGCGATCAGGATGGCAAACAGTCCGGCTAAGCCGCTGCCGATCGCCCAGTTGAGCAAGGCCACCCGGTTGGGGGATAGACCAAGCGAGGCTGCAACCGTTTCATTCTCCGCAACTGCGGTAGTGCTGAGCCCGAAACGGGTATAGCGATAAAACAGGTACAGGCCAACCGTTATCAAAATGGCGATACCCAACAAGATGAACTTGTCAAGATTGATGCGTGCTCCCAGTACATCAATCAAGTCGTTGGGAAACGGTGAGGTGGGTACTTGTGCAACAGAAGTCCAGCGCAGGATGACCAGCGCCTGCAGGGTGAGAAGTACACCAAGGGTTGCAATCACTTTGACCAAAGCGGATCGCCCAGCAAGCGGTCGGATGATAAAGAATTGGACCAGTGCACCGATACCCGCAGAAACCAGGATGCCAACAATCATTCCGATCCAGAAGGGCGGAATAGGGACTTCCCAGACGAGGAATTTGCCCTTGGTCAGGTCCCAAGCCATATAGGCACCGACCATGCCAACCGCGCCGAGACCAAGGTTCAGTACGCCAGAGCCCCTAAAGATCACGATTAATCCTTGGGCGGCCAAAACGTATAAGGAACCGATCCCCAGTCCTACGAGGGCGTATGTGATCAAGGACTCCACAGTTGACTCCAGACTAATTATCGTTTACACATCAATCCAGTTGATCGCGAAACATATGATCAATTCACATTGATGTCAATGGATATTTTGGGCTGTTAATTTTCATTGACGGGTGAATGGGTATTGCTATTTGCTTTTAGACAAGGCCTTCTGCAACGTAGTCCTTCACTACAACCCCCATGGGTAGCGAGAAGTCCACATTTGCCCAAACGGTGCTGATTATTTTTCCTGCTTCAAATAAGTGCCAAGGATCCGTCGTACTCCGGGATGGGAAAGTGACGGAACCGCGCCCGGAGTACAACTCGGGGCGACCGTCAGCTGCTGTGTAGAGATGCGATGCAACCTCCAGTGCAACCAACTCTGATGCCGCGGGCTTACGCCCAGCCTCTGACGGTGGGATGTGCCGCAACGAAAGGAAGGGCAACACTTCAAGTTCACTGGGATCCGCGACTCGATCGGGTGCGAATGTGTACGTCATGATCCTTTGACTGGCAGGTCGGTCTGCAGTGAAAATCAACTGCTCACCGAAAGTGCCGCCCTGTGCGGCGCCGCCCCAGTCCCACTTCAACGTAGCCAACTTCTTTGGGTAGCCCCAGATCTCGCGTCCGGCAGCTAAAGGTGCTTCATTGTCCGTGTAGATGAAAGGCATGTACCAATACCGAACTCCATTAACTTTCACTCGGACACAAATCCAAGCCTCGTTATATGGACCAAATGTTGTCCATGGATACCAGCACACCATTGCGTGACAGACCGGAATGTCAGAATCAGGCTCTACGCCAGCAGGCAACATGGAACGCACTGCATCTGGATTCGCAGCCTCGTAAGTAATCCACGACTGCTGCGCCCTACGATATTCATACGGAGGTGGACCGTAGAGCGATCCACCAAAGGGTGGAGTGAAACCATCCTTGCCAGAGAGATCCAATGACATATATTTCTCCATTCTGTGTTGGTCGAGATCAAGTCTGCGAATCAAAAACTTTTTTTATCTGATGATCGAGCCGCCATCAATGGGAATGGTGTGGCCGTGCATGAAATCGGCTTCATCACTTGCCAGGAAGCAGACGAGTCGGGCCACATCAATTGGCCGGCCATAGCGACCGGCGGGTGCGTCCATGGTTAGTTCGTGGAATGGCCCACCCTCGCAAGTCCAGTCCTTTGTCAATGGAGTCTCGATGACCCCGGGTCCAATTGCAATCGAACGGATCCCTAGGTGGCCATAGTCATACGCCAACTGCTTCGTCAGTCCGGTCACGCCGTGCTTAGCTGAGGTGTATTCCACTCCTGTGGCACTCGCGAGGAACCCTGACACCGAAGCGATATTGATGATTACTCCCTTGCCGTTGGCGAGCATTGTGGGAATGACGTACTTCGAGCACAAGAAGACGCCCTTCATGTCAACACCCATCACAAAATCCCATGACTCTTCAGATACTTCATGGACCGGCTTGAGTTCGCCAACGACACCGGCGTTATTCACGAGGATGTCGATGGCGCCGAAATGGTCTAACACCGTGGCCACCATTGCTTGAACGGATGCGCTGTTCGCGACGTCGCCCTGAACAGCAAATGCGTCTCCACCCGCTTTGGTGATGAGGTCAACAGTCTCGACCGCCCCCTCAAGGTTCATGTCCATGACAGCGATTCGTGAGCCTTCGCCCGCAAGTTCTATAGCTGACTCGCGACCAAGTCCCGACCCTGCACCGGTGATGAGAACTACCTTGTCCTGCAAACCTTTCACGGCACCTCCATTGGTTTAACTAACAACTGTTAGCAAACGATAACTGTCGAGGATTGCTCACGTCCCCGGAACAGAAAAAAATGTAAAATGAAATATGCCCGCATCAGATCGGGCAGGCCACCGTCTCAAGTTGCAAAACGGCCAAGACTCGACCAAAGCCGATGTACTGGGTTGTCATCATGGCAAGTTCTAGAAAACCGGCATCTCCGAAGGTGTCGCGCCAGCGACGTACATCAGCATCCGTGATTGAGTGATGATCCAATGCCATCCGCTCAGCGAAGTCAAGTGCCATTCGCTCTTCAGCAGAGAGGGTTTCTAGACCGGATACATCCGTACCTAGAGCACCCAGTGCTTCTCTTTCGGCAACATCTTCTGGGGTAAGTCGGGCAGACGCGCACGTCTTGCAACCATTGAGTGTTGCAATGTGCAGCCGAACGAGTTCTTTTAGACGGGCACTAATGACGCCCTTTTCCTTATGCCACGGGTAATAAAATTGAAGGTAATCCTCGAGTAGACGCGGCTGCCCTGAGAACGCTTGAGCAACACGTTGAGTTGCCCAGTCTTCCTGCGCAGCTCCGTCATGGAGTACCTGCAGGAACGGGTCTAATGACTCGTACTCAACGAGAGGGATTCGTGACATATCAAACTCCTTAACAATTCGGTTTCAACAATTTTTATAAATTATGATTCGGTATTCATTGATGCGTAGTCATCCACCCGCGCAAAAAAGTACGGAAGGAAATCTGCCGCGGGGATTGTTGCCAGCGTGCGCGTCTGCGGAACCAGATCACCCTCTTGCCAGATTGTGTTGATCACCTCAAGGACCGGAATGGAACCCAAAGGGTCGTTGGCCGTTGAGGCTAGTTTCACTTTGCCCGTGCCGGTTCGATCGGCCGTCAAGGTGACATCAAAATCTGCGATGGTCAGAATCGGATCAAACTGCAGCCCATTGCCGGATGCATCCGGCATTGCCTTGATGTTGAAGTTAGAACCTGTTGTGATTGAAGGACCGTTGTCCGTGTCGAAAGTCGCCTCTATCCGCATGATTTCGACGTTCCCTCGTGTTAAAACACCGACTGCATGGTGGGCACCGCGGTGCAAACTCACTCCCGCCTGCTTCTTAGGTTCACCAAAAACTTCGCGCCCATAAATGATTGCTGAATCGCTGTCCATGTACATGGCTAATACGTACTCGCCGGAGATATCGCCGAATTTTGCAGGTATGTAAATGGCTCCGCCATTGAAGTTTCCGACACAGTTGCTCTGCCAGCGTCCCACCATGAATCGAACCGTGTCACCGTCAGGCACCAACGGAGCCGGTATGACTTCTGCGAGCCAAGCCGGATCTGTCCGCACAACGATGGACAACATCTCAGAGTTAACAAAACGTGGCGCGGCGATAACTGCTAAAACAGCCTCGATCTCCTGTGGAGTTTTTACGTAGCCCATCTGTCCTCCTTGTGAGCGGTAAACCGGCAACTGCCGATGGATGCGATTATGAAGTACACAAAGACTCTGTG
Organism: Candidatus Nanopelagicales bacterium; assembly: GCA_017857705.1. Lineage (GTDB taxonomy): Bacteria > Actinomycetota > Actinomycetes > S36-B12 > S36-B12 > UBA4592. The sequence goes on along the minus strand of JAFMCP010000014.1, from coordinate 17,743 downwards.
TCCTGAAATTCCCAAAATTACTCCGATGTCTTCATTGCCAAATATGTCCTTGCCCATAGGTCTCATCCGCAGGGATGACGTAATCTGCCAAATTCCTTGACACGAAGGGTGCAGCGCTCCTATCTTTGCCCCACATTGAAAAGGGGTTCACATGAAAGCAGCTGTCTTCGAAGGTCCCGAAAAAATCACGATTCAAGAGCTTCCGGACCCGGTAGCAGGACCCAATGACATAGTCGTGAAAGTTTCCGAATGCGGAATTTGTGGATCTGATCTGCATTCCTATCTCGAAGGTGCATTTATTTCCCCTGGCCAAGTTATGGGTCACGAGTTCAGCGGACCGATCACCCAGGTTGGATCCAACGTCGAGGGCCTCAAGATTGGCGACCGCGTCACCGCCGTCCCACTCAGCACCTGCGGTCGTTGCCCACGCTGTCTCGAAGGAGCAGGCCATCTATGCGAGACGGGGCTAGCCTCAAGCGTCGCCTATGGACTTCCGGGTGCTTTCGCGGAATACGTCCGCGTCCCCGACGCAATTGTCGGCGGCAACGTCCACCTGATCCCAGATAATGTTTCCTATGCAGCGGCTGCGCTCGTTGAACCACTCGCCGTTGGTTTACACGCGGCAAAGAGCGCTAACCCGGGACCAACGGACACCTGCGTTGTCATCGGCCTCGGCAGTATCGGACTCAACTGTGTACAGATGCTCAAAGCCTGCGGAGCAGGAACTGTTATTGGAGTTGATATCTCCCCTGCACGACTTAAGTTGGCGCAAGAACTTGGTGCTGACATCGTGATCAATGGTAAAGAAGTCGATGCACTCGCAACAGTGCAAGAAATTACCGGTATTGGTGCATACGGGGTAGGAGCTCGCGCTGACATCGTGATCGAAGCTTCCGGGGTTCCCTCACTACTTGCTGATGCAATCTCGATGACTCGGGCCGGCGGAAAACTGCGTATCGCTGCCCTATACGAGGGTGTCGTTCCTATTGACGCAAATCAAATCGTCCAGAAGGAAATGAGCGTGGCAGGCACCTTCGCATACCGCGGCGAGTTCTCACAGGTGTTACAGATGCTCGCAACCGGACAGGTGACGGCAGAGCCGCTCATTACGCACACTTTCACTCTCGATCAAGCCGCAGATGCCTTCCTAGCTCAGATGTCTAAGGACACCTCAATCAAGGTGCAGATTGCACCGTAACTGCCACAACATCATTCCTACATCAACCAACAATATGAAAGCAGAGGGACTATGGGCCGGTTAGAAAATAAAGTTTGCGTCATTACTGGAGCGAGCACTGGTATCGGGCGCGCCACAATGGAGCGGTTCGCCGCGGAGGGTGCAACCGTTGTGGGTGCTGCGCGCACGCAATCAACCCTTGACGAGGCGCTCGAGTCCTCACTCGCACTGGGTGGGACTGGCATGGTTTTTGCGACCGACCTTTCAAAGGAAGCCGGGTGCAAGGCTTTGATAGATGCTGCTGTCGATAAGTACGGCCGCATTGATGTGCTGATTAACAACGCCGGTGTCGGTTGGGAGTACGGAATCACCAACCCGGGCTCGATGGCAGCACTTCATGAGACCACCCAGGAATGGTGGGACGACGTCATGGCAATTAATCTCGATTCGTACTTCAACTGCACTCGGTTCGCTCTGCAGCAAATGATGAAGCAGGAAAGTGGATCGATCGTCAATGTTGCCAGCATGGGTGGGGTCACCGGTCTCTATGACGGACATACCTACACGGCCGCAAAGGGAGCAATCGTAAACTTGACTCGTTCACTGGCCATCACCTACATTAAAAATGGCATCCGCTCGAACGCTGTGTGCCCCGGGTTTATCGACACACCGATGGTGGCAGCCGTCACGCCGCTGTTTGACAACCCAGATGTCGCAAAGTCGCTCACCCCAATTGCGCGCCCTGCCCAGCCTGAGGAAGTTGCAAGTGTCAACCTCTTCTTCGCATCCGAAGACTCCTCGTACTGCAATGGCTCGATTCTTATGGTTGACGGCGGTTGCACTGCTCGCTCATTTGCCTCCTAAAAACGCATTCGTAGTTACCCCGGAATTAATAACCCGGGGTAACTACTTACTTAAGTAGAAGAAGAGGCACCGATGAGCTCGTCCGTACAACTTGCTGGAGTAATCAACTTTCGCGATGTTGGGGGTGTTCCTGTTGGCTCGGAACACCACGTTGCTTACGGGCGTCTTTTTCGCAGCGACACACTTCAGTTCCTCACCCCCGAAGACATAAATATCCTCGTCGATTCCATTGGATTGAAAACGGATATTGACCTGCGTCTCACTTTCGAAATCGAGGTTGAGGGCCGTGGACTACTCGGCGAAACCGACGTGGTGCTCGCACACCTGCCATTTCAAGTCCCGTCAGCCCAGACAGCCGGTTCGGCTACTCCCATCCTGCAAGGCCACGATCCCGTTGTTTCCCATTACGTGAACTACCTGAATCACTCACCTAAGTCAGTTTCTGGACTCATCCAATTGCTCGCAGAGCCGCAAAGTCTGCCAGCGTTGATTCATTGTGCCGCAGGAAAAGATCGAACGGGCATCGCTGTAGCCATGACACTGGCCGCAGTGGGCTGCAGCACTGATGACATCGCGGCCGAGTACGCCTTGGGTGCACATCTGATTCCTGCGGTCATGGACCAACTTCGCACCATGGAGTCCTATGGCGAATCGCTCTCGAAACTCCCACCCGAAGCAAACCTCACGCCACCGGAGTACATCGAACGATTCTTCACAGAAATCCGAAATACCTACGGTGGACCGCTGGACTACCTCCGCCAGCACGGTGTCACTGACGCAGAACTTGAAGCATTGTCACAGGCCCTCACGGTCCGAAATTAACCAACGGAGGACTCACAAGACGTAAGGGCGGGATCGGGTAATTACCCGATCCCGCCCTTACGAATGTGTCAGTGTTGTGTTTGAGTGACTAGGAGCTTGCCGTAAACCCACCATCGACGGCGAGAACTGCACCGTTCACATAGGTTGACATGTCCGAAGCCAGGTAGAGCATTGCGTCCGCGATTTCTTCTGGTCGCCCGGTGCGTCCCATGGGACAACCCCACGATGCCTTTGTTTCTTCAGCGTTGAGGTATTCCGTGTACTCCGCGATCATTGGCGTATCGATGTACCCGGGGGCCAACGTGTTGCTGCGCACGTTGAACGGGCCATAGGTTTTTGCCAAAGATCGGGTCAAGTTGATGATCGCACCTTTTGCCGTTGTGTAAGCGTGGGCATCATGATGTCCCACCATGCCCAAGATGCTTGCCACGTTGATGATCGAGCCGCTGCCCTGTTCGATCATGAGGGGAAGAGCTCGACGACACCCATAGACAACCGAACCGAGGTTGATTCCCATGACGTGATCCCACTCATCAAGTGGTGCTTCATGAAGTGCGAGCATGCTGTTGGGGCGCACCTGGCGATAGCCGTAGCCCACACCGGCATTATTAATCAGGACGTCAAGTTGGCCAAACTCTGTGATGGCTGCATCAATGACGCGACCTACTTGGGCATCATCGCTTAGGTCAGCGGCGACGGCAACAACTGAACCGCCCGCGGCATTAACTTCGGCGACGGCTGCTGCAAGGGTGGATTCGGTGCGCGAACACGCAATAATACGAGCGCCTTCTTCACTCAACTTCGCCATTGTGGCTCGGCCGAGGCCTGTGCTGGCACCTGTGAGAACAACTGACTTTCCTGCCATTAAATTTCCCATTAGTCCTACCTTTTCTCGCTAAAGCGATGTTTCGAACGCCCATGGACGTCAGTAATTGTTCTCAGTGTGAAGGCTTATTGACAATCCGTCAAGCAATTTGATCAAACTAGTTGGGTGTATTCATCGGATGATTTGCCCGGCCGGGAGAGCGAAATCACTCACCTGCCAGTAACCGCCCGTAACCGTGATGGGGTCAAATAAATACCACGGATCAATGTCGCTGCGGGTATTAAAACTGATCGATCCTTGGCCGGCCCACAACTTCACCGCTCCGTTGGCATCACGTTGAAGGGTCTTGGGGTGTGCCACCATGATCAACTCATCAGCGGCAGGAAGACGCCCGTTCTGTGAGGGGGGAATGTATCGGTGACTCACCACGGGAAGTCCGTGTCGTTCGGCCGGGTCTGCCTGCCGCTGAGGCATGAACGTCACCGAGAAAAGTGTTGTTCCACGAGGTCGCTCAACATTAAAATGCAATAGTTCATTCGACGGCACCCGATCACTTGAACTGCCCCAATCCCACGTCATCGTCGCTAGTTTTTTCGGATACCCCCAAATCTCTCGCCCTGCTGCAAGCGGTGCCTCGCTGTCGGTAAAGATCAACGGCAAGTACCAATACAACGAGCCATCGATGTCGCGCACCCGAATCAAGGTATAACTTTCGTGAAACGGACCAAACGTGCTCCATCGGTAATTGCACACCCGGATTTCGCACTGGGCTGGGTTGTCTGCCACCTCAAGTCCAGGTGGAAGTAGCGCTGCCAAGCCCTGCGCATCGGCGGTAAAGCACACGCTCACTTGCTCTGCATCGCGGAATTCATATGGGGGTGGTCCGTAGAGTGATGCCCCCAATGGCATCGAATACCCAGCACTTCCAGCACTGTCAAAGTTGTAGGACATCGGCTACCTTTCACAATTTTGCTCGAAGCAGTGACTGCTCCTACGGACGGTACCTTTCAATAATCGTTGCATTCGCCATGCCACCTGACTCGCACATGGTCCACAGTCCGTACCTGCCTCTGGTCTCCTCGAGACGGCCAACAAGTTGTGCAAGTAAGCGGCCACCGGAAGCTCCCACCGGATGGCCGAACGCGATGGCTCCTCCCCAAGGATTTACCCGCGATCGATCGATATCAAACTCAGACTCCCAAGCCAACACAACAGAGGCAAAAGCTTCATTCACTTCAAAGGTGTCCATATCTTGCACGTTCAGACCAGCCTTCCGCAGAACTTTTTCCGTTGCAGGGATGACTCCGGTTAACATCAAAATCGGATCATCGCCGATCGCGCTTGTAGCAACGATTCGCGCCCGCGGCGTGAGTGAATGCTCCAACAATGCTCGCTCAGAAACCACGAGAGTGGCTGCTGCACCATCAGTGATCTGCGATGAATTGCCTGCAGTAACCCCCCAACGGATTTCTGGGAATCTCTCGGACATTTCGGGTCTTTCGTATGCGACCTTTAGCCCCGAAAGAATTTCCACCGTGGTGGTGTCTCGGATCCCCTCATCCGTTGCAACAACGTTTCCATTTGTTGTCACGGGAACTATGTCGCGAGCTAATAAACCGTTGTCGCGATACAGCGCTGCCTGCTGGTGCGAGATCGCCGCGTACTCGTCCATGGCTAGCCGGTCTATGTTCCAACGGCCAGCGATGATCTCAGCAGAAATACCTTGCCCAACGAGTCCCTCCGGAAGCGCCGCATGAAAACGTGGACCGAGTTCGTCACGACCCATGCGATTAAGTTTCATGGGGACCCGGCTCATCATCTCTACTCCGCCTACCGCGATCACGTCCATTTGACCTGAGGCCACCGTCGCTGCAGCGAAATGAACTGCTTGTTGAAATGAACCGCATTTGCGGTCGAGGGTGACTCCAGGCACTGATGATGGCCAGCCAGATGCAAGGACAGCATGCCGTGCAATATTGCCTGCTTGCTCACCCACTTGTTGAACGCACCCAACGATCGTGTCCTCGATAAACACGGGATCTAATCCGGTTCGCTGTTGCAATGCAATCAATACGGTAGAGAGCAAGTCCACCGGATGGGCTGAAGCAAGGGATCCTGACTCCCGTCCCCGCCCAAAGGGTGTGCGGACTACGTCGACTATATAAGCATCCATGCCATGCATCTTCTCACCAGCTTCCATCTCGTAAGTGGACCTCGGCTTAACGGACTAACGACCTAATCGCTCGCGTTCCTTATCGCGCACCTCGCGTCGGAGAATTTTCGCGGCAGGGCTTTTGGGGAGTACCGGCCAGATAGCAATACTTCGAGGGCGCTTGTATTTGGGTACACGATCTGCGACAAAGTCCAGAAGCTCTTGCTCTGAAACATCAAAGCGCACTGCCACCACCCCATGCACGATCTCTCCCCACGTGTCGTCAGGGATGCCCACCACAGCTGCTTCTTTTACCGCCGGATGGTCGTTTAATGCGTCCTCGACTTCACGCGGATACACGTTCGAACCACCACTAATAATCATGTCGTTCTTACGGTCGACAAGGAAAACGTATCCTTCCTCGTCCAAGTAACCGAGGTCACCCGTGTGCAGCCAACCATTTCGGATGGTCTGCGCGGTGAGTTCTGGTTTGTTCCAATAGCCCTTCATCAACAAAGGTCCGCGGGTTACGACTTCACCTATTTCACCGGGTGGCAAGAAGTTATCGTCCTCGTCCATGGCCGCTACTTCCATCAAGGTGTAGGCCCGACCTGCAGAGCCGATTCGGTCATGCTCTTCGGGTTGAAGGACCGTGATGGCCATCGGTGCCTCACTTTGACCGTAGGACTGTGCAAGTACCTTCCCAAATATGCGTTGTGCTTTTTCGGAAACCGATGGTGGGATCGGTGATGCGCCCCAGCACAGTCTGCGAAGTGAAGAGGTGTCGTAGTCCTCAACACCTGGAACGTCAATAACGAGCGCGATCATGGTGGGGACCAAGAAGCTGTAGGAAGCTTTGGTTGATTGGAGTTCCTCAAGCCAGGTTTTTGCGTCAAACTTCGTCATGATGAGACTGCGAGCACCTCGAGCGAAAGAGGGTAGGAAGTACGCACCGCTCGCATGAATAATCGGTGCCGCATGCAAAAAGGTGTCGTCTTGCCCAATGTCAGGCATGAGGTCGATCAGAAAGTTTGCAACTTCGGCATGCTCACCACGCATTGTTAAGGTGACAGCTTTGGGCATCCCGGTTGTGCCACCGGTGTAGCCAAGTCGATACGGCGCCTCTGGATCGCGGGGCACGTAGCAGGGCTCCTGTGGACCGGTCCAGGCATTCTCTTTTAACCAAGAGACATCGGCCTCAAAAATAATATCTGCACCACCCGGTGGGCGGTTACCGTTATGGACGACAGCTCGGCAACCCGCATCTTCCAACTTGTAACTGTTCTGGGCTTGCGTGTCATTCTCGTTCAGCGGTACACGCACTAAACCGGATTTAGCCAACGAGTAGTACATAACAAGACACTCAATACCGTTAGGCAGCATGACCCCAACTCGATCACCGGGAAGCAGCCCCTGAGCAATGAGCTGGTTGCCGATTCGATCAGTTGCGGCGTCAAACTCCTTAAACGAAACAACTCGGCCTTCACATTCAAGTGCCGGCTTATCGCCGAAACGCCGTGCACTCTGTCTAATCAAGGCACCGATATCCACGGTAGTACTCCTATTTTCTTTATTCGAAGGTGTATTTAACGCTTTAGTGTGACGCTGAGATCGCCCTGCGAGTATCCCAAGTATTGGGAGGCTGTGTTCGCCACCATTTCGCGCACAAGGGTGACTTCGGGTGAATCCGGGTAGGACAGGTCGGTCTTTACCGGACCCGCGGCAATCATCGCGTCAACATCAGGGCCAGGAATGAGGTAACGCAGAATCAGTTCCTCGTCAGAAAGGTTTTCGCCTAACTGATGGCGAATCTCTTTCAGCGATGGGTCAGGCCGTTCCCACACCAGGAATTCCTTACCGCGCTTGCTGGAGAAAGCTTTATCCATGACCTCAGCATTAACCTCTCCCGGGATTGGTCCCATGTGACCTGCCAAGTACATGAGGTTTTCATCGGGGAAGACCGTGTATCTATCTTCGTTGACAAGATTGAGTAAGGCTTGAATGCCGACAAGTTGAGAATATGGCGTAGCCATGATGGGGAAGCCCATCTCTTCACGCACGATACTGATCTCCTCGAGGAGTTCCCCGTAACGATCTCCCATTCCGTATTGGTGTAACTGATTGATCAATGTGCCCGTCATCCCGCCGGGCAGCTGGTGCGCGGAGTGCGCAAGGTTGTATTCCCGAGGCGCTCCGAGGGTGTAGCCCTCGGCCTCGGCAACTCGGGTGAGGTGATCTGAGATGCGTGGTATCAGGGACTCGTCAAGGTTGGTCTCAAAGCCCAGTCGACGCATGTTGTCAGCAGTAATGTCAACCGATGGCATAGAAGGACCGTTGGCCATCGGTCCCATTGCTGTATGCAAAATATGAACCCCCGCTTTGGCAGCTGTGAGGTAATTCAGGGTACTGATCCCGGTGGTGTTGTGGAAATGTGCTTCCAGCGGGACCCCGTTAGCAGCCTCAACCATGCGCGGTATCCAAGTTGCTGCCCGCTCGGGTGAAAGCACACCTGCTTCGTCGCCCAAGATAATCGTTTCAGTACCCCAAGTAGACATTTCGCGAACAATATTTGCGTAGAAGTCGTCAGTGTGTACCGGAGAATCAGCGAACATCACTTGCGGAGCAGACTCGGCACCTGCATCCTGCACGATGCCGCTCATCCACTTCATTTCATCAAGGTTGAATAAGCAGTCGAAGATCCACATGCTGCCGATACCGTGCTTCACCAAAGTTCGGACCCACAGTTCCAAGATCGAGCGTGGCGTCAAACCCATTCCAACAATCGCATTGGCCCGTGATCCTGCGCGTATCCGACTCGTCGGCATGGCGGCTCGAACTAGGTCAAGACCCTCCCATGGATTTTCGCGGCAGTAACGAACAAGTACCTCCATCAGCGAGGAGCCGGTGAAGTCCACAATGTGGTAACCCATGTTGTCGATATCGGCGGCAATGGGAAGGCTGTGACCCGCGCGCATTCGCATGCCCCACAGGCTCTGTTGACCATCGCGGAGGGTTTGGTCGATGAACTTGATCTCGGTCACGATGGCATCTTCTCCTTGGATTCGGTGTCTTGGTTCTCATTTGTCCAGCGGGGCAGGAAGTCCTGTTCGACCCACCGCGTGTGGTGCCGCTGTTGCGCGAAGTCTTCGTCGGCAACGACGCTGATCAGGAACTCCCGATTTGTTGTCACTCCATCGACTTTCAGGTGCTTGAGTGCCCGGACCATTCGCGTTACCGCGTCACCGCGATCAGAGCCGTGCGTGAGCACCTTCGCGATCATCGAGTCGTAGTAGGGCGGAATCAGATATCCTCCGTATACGTGGCTATCGACGCGGACCCCCCCTCCTTGAGGTGGAATCCACTTGGTCACACGACCGGGTGCAGGCATAAAGTTATTGCGGGGGTCCTCGGCATTAACCCGGCACTCAATTGCATGGCCTGTGAGGTGGACTTCAGCTTGGGTAATCGACAATGATTCGCCCGCGGCAATCCGCAGTTGCTCGCGAACAATGTCTACTCCGGTTACGAGTTCGGTCACTGGGTGTTCAACCTGCACCCGTGTGTTCACTTCAAGAAAGGCGAACTCGCCCGTGATTGCGTCTACCACGAACTCGACCGTTGCGGCGCCGACGTAGTTAAGTGCGCGGCAGAGTTCAACCGCAGAAACATGCAGCGCCTCTCGCACCTCCATTGGTATCGAAACAGCAGGGGCCTCTTCAACGACCTTTTGATATCGACGCTGAGCGGAGCAGTCACGTTCCCCAAGATGTATGACATGACCATGCGTGTCGGCCAAGATTTGAACTTCTACGTGCCGTGCTTGCGTGATGAACTTTTCAACATAAACGCGACCGTCACCAAAGGCTTGCAGGGCCTCGTTGCTGGCTGATGCAAACTTTTCATCGAGGTCGGAAATTTCGTTGACTAGCACCATTCCACGCCCACCACCGCCAGCGGCCGCCTTTAATAGGACAGGTAACCCAATTGCCTCTACTTGGGCGCGCGCTTCCTCAAGGTTCTCAAGCGCTGCACTGCCTGCGCCGGTATTGATGCCCACTGACTCTGCTACCGCGCGCGCCTGAATCTTGTCCCCTCCTCGACGAATGGTCTCACCCGAGGGGCCGATAAAAATAATCCCGTTCTCAACACATGCGTCAGCCAATTCCGGGCGTTCCGCGAGGAAGCCATAACCGGGGTGAAGCGCATCGCAGCCGGTTGCAAGCGCTGCTTGCAACACCCTGTTTATGTCTAAATAACTTTCCGTCGAAGCACCTGGACCAATGCACACCACATGATCGGCCAAGTAGGCCGCCATGCTTTCTCGATCTGCTTCAGACACGATGGCGACAGATTCCACACCTTCATCCGCGCAGGCGCGAATGATGCGGACCGCAATCTCGCCACGGTTTGCGACTAAAACTCTTCGTAAGGCCATGGACGTCGCTACTCGTGCGGACGAATAACGACGAGGAGTTGTCCGAACTCCACCATCTGACCGTTATCCGGCTCAATAGCCATGACAGTGCCGGACATGCCAGCCTTAACATGGTTCATCAATTTCATCACTTCCACGATGCCCACCGTGTCTTCGGAGTCAACCTCTTGGCCGACAGTCACAAACTCTGGTGCTCCCGGCTGCGGTGAACGCCAAAAGAGTCCCAGCGAGGGGGCTCGGACCAAATGACCGTCCGCGGTGCTCGCTCCAACCACCGGCTGGTGCGGGATTGAATCTGAATTAACTGAGGACGCGGGAGTAATAGCGGGGCTATTCTGCTGCGCGGGAGGCGCTATGGGATGGGAGATGGGGGGCTGTTCTGCAGGGCGCACCGCCGAAGTCTCAGGGGGCCTTCCCGTTCGAGTAAGTTCGAGTGTCGTGTCGCCGATTCGGATGGACATTTCACCCCAGTCAGAGGCATCAAAAGTAGAGACGAGCGCTTTAATATCATCCGGGGTGAGGGTCATGGCCATCCTTTCGACTCAGGTATCCAGCAGGATTCCCATTACTTACACAAAGGTCCGATGTTTGTTGCATACTAGCGCCATGGAGGAAGCAAGACAATGGAAACTCTAAAATTAATCAGTGAACTGCCCTCTCAACAGGTTGAACTCAGATGAGCGTCACCGACAGTACTATCGTTAAAATCCGAGATTTGATCACAAGCGGCCAGATCAAGCCGGGTGATCGGCTGCCGCCCGAGCAGGAACTCGCCATATCTATGGGAATCTCACGAAGCTCCCTTCGTGAGGCGGTCAAGGCGCTGAGCCAAGCAAAAGTTCTTGACGTACGACGCGGAGATGGCACCTACGTGACCAGCCTTGAGCCCCAATTGCTGCTTTCCGGGTTGTCATTTGTGATCGACCTCATGGAAGACAGAACCCTCGCCGACATTTTTGAGGTGCGGAAACTGCTCGAGCCCTCGTCGACAGCCCTTGCGGCCCAGCGGATCACCGAGGTTCAACTTGATGAACTTCGAGCAAGCATGGTCTCGATGCGCGAGGCCCACGACCCAGAAGAACTCGTTATTCGCGATATGGACTTCCACGCTCGGATTGCAGAGGCAACGGGCAACACGAGCCTCTGCTCAATCCTCGATGCAATTTCTTCCCGAGCTGTGCGTGCTCGCGTCTGGCGCGCCTCAATGGTCGGGATGAAAACTATGACCCTGTCTGCGCACCAACTAATTCTCGATGCCCTCACCGATCACGACCCTTCGCTAGCCCATGCGGCCGCCACCGTCCATGTCTCAGAATCGGAACGCTGGCTCAGTGAATACCTCTCTATTAAAAAAGATGACGCGAAATCAAATGGCCACAGCCACACCCAAAGTCAAATTAATCGGACCCAAATGGAACAAGGAGATATAGCGTGAACGACCCAATTGTCCTAACAGGTGTGGGTATCACCCCATTCGGTCGGCAGCCCGAGGAAACAGTGGCGTCATTGGCTGCTACTGCGGCAGCCGCTGCCATCATTGACTCTGGGATTGCTCCAACTGACATCGAGGTTGTTGTCTTTGCAAACTCCACCCAAGGGGCAATGGACGGACAACACGGAATCCGCGGGCAACTAGCGCTGTCGGGGATTGATCTCGGTGTTGTCCCCATCATTAATGTGGAAAATGCCTGTTGTAGCGCAACAACCGCGCTCCAGGTTGCAACCGCCTACGTTCGCGCCGGAATGGCACGACATGCTTTGGTCGTCGGTTCTGAGGTGATGACCCAGGCCAAACCTGATGCGATCTTGGCTGCCTTCGAAGGAAGTTGGGACGTCGCTCATCGCGAAGAAAGCATTGCTCGGCTATCTGATTGGGGCAGCGGAACACCGGCACCCGAGGATGCCATCGAATTGGCTAGCCGCACAGTCTTTATGGACATATATGCCGCATTTGCGCGCGATCATATGACCCGGTTTGGCAGCACTGCCGAACAGTTCGCTGCAGTGAGCGCAAAGAATCACATGCACTCAGTTCACAACCCCAATGCTCAATTCCAAAAACCCTTTACAGTAGAAGAGATTCTCGCGAGCAAACAAGTTGTGTGGCCACTCACGGTTCCGATGTGTTCACCCATCAGCGACGGGGCAGCGGCAGCGGTAGTGTCACATCTCGTCGATGCTGCCTCTCCCCGGCGGGCCATTGTCATTCGCGGCATCGCCCTAGGACACGGTGGTGCTTGGGATGGTCGAAACCCCGAGGACCACGTGAGTCATCGCACGGCCCTTCGAGCCTATAAAGAAGCAGGACTCACACCCGCGGACGTTGACGTCGCGGAAGTACACGACGCCACAGCAGTGGGCGAAGTACAGCAGATAGAACACATGGGGCTTGTCCCTTACGGTGACGGAGGAGCAGCAGCGCAGCGCGGTGACACCGCTATCGGTGGTTCCATTCCCGTCAACCCTTCAGGTGGGCTGGAGTCACGCGGTCACCCGATCGGCGCTACGGGACTAGCGCAAATTCATGAACTCGTCACTCAACTGCGAGGTAGTGCGGGGGCGCGTCAGGTTGACGGTGCGCGGGTCGCACTCGCTGAGAACAGCGGAGGACTTGTTGGGGTGGAGGAGGCCGCCGTGGCGGTGACACTGCTCGAGGCGCGGAGCCAATGAATCTTGCAGAACTCCTGAGTGCGTCTGCGCAGCGTGTTCCTTTTTCGGTAGCGCTGGCATCTGGCAACCGACCTATCGCGACTTACCGCAGCCTCGCCCAGCAAGTGGCCGGGCGTGCACATACCTTGACCAAACGGCATGGCATCGGTCCTGGTCATCGTGTTGCAATTTACGCCGAAAACAGCCCTGATTACCTCGAGTACCTTCTCGCAATTTGGTGGACCGGTGCAACAGCCATCCCTCTTAGCGCCATGCTCCATCCACGTGAAGTGGCGGCATTACTTGTCGATTCGCGATCATCCCTATGTTTGGTGTCAACCAACAAGGCGGAGGAGTTGGCTTCAGAGATAGTTCCCTGCCCCATGCTTGAATGCCGGGAGGTGAACGTTGCTGATCACACCGACAAGCCGCGGGAAATGGATTCCTTCGATCCAGCTTGGATCTTCTACACGAGTGGAACCACAGGAAGTCCCAAGGGTGCTGTTCTCACACATGGCAACCTAATGGCGATGACCCTCGCCTATCTCAGTGATGTCGAGCACCTCGATGAACGATCGGGGTTACTTCATCTAGCTCTCATGAGCCACGCAGGGGGGCTCTTTTCACTTCCTTTTATTGCTCGAGGGGGACGCCAGGTCGTCCCTGAGTCATGCACCGCCGATCCCGCCGAGACGTGGTCCCTGCTCTCGGAGCAGCCAGCCCTGAGTCTGTTCGCCCCACCGGTTCTTCTACGGCGACTTGTCAATGCTCCCGAGGCAGACCCGCGCGCAGCCGATCAAATGGGCACGGTCCTTGTCGGTGCGGCACCGGTGCTGGTCAATGACCTAGTAACGGGGGTCGAAGTATTCGGCCCACGAATTTGGAATGGCTACGGTCAAGGTGAAACTCCATGCACAATCACCGCCTTGGACTCGCGAAGCATCGGCAGTGCTGTTGCCTCTTCAGATCTTGATCTCCTGCGCAGCGTCGGCTATCCACGAATCGGAACCGAGGTGCGCGTTGTTGACAACCAGTCTCGGACCTTGCCCGATGGGGAGCCTGGGGAAATCACCGTTCGAGGCCCAACCGTCATGTCGGAGTATTGGGAACGGCCAACCGCAACGGCCGAGACAATACGCGATGGCTGGCTTCATACCGGTGACATCGGGGTGTTTCATAATGGTGCACTCACCTTGCTCGACCGCAGCAAAGATCTCGTCATTACTGGTGGGGCCAATGTTTACCCCCGGGAGGTGGAAGATGTTCTCCTCTCCCACGACACAGTGACTGACGTCGCTGTCATAGGAGTGCCCGATGACGAGTGGGGTGAACGTGTGGTGGCCTTCATCGTCCCCTCAACCAACAGCATAATTTTAGAGGCAGACCTTGACGCCTACTGCATCGCGAACATAGCCCGCTACAAACGCCCAAAGGAGTACCACCAGGTATTGACCCTTCCTCGTAACGGGGCGGGGAAAGTCCTGAAAAACGAACTACGTGCAACCCTCATAAACCCAATTAAGGAGCAACCATGACCCACATTGATTTTCTTGACAGCACACTTCGTGATGGGCAACAAAGTTTGTGGGGCATGCGCATGCAAGCCGCTATGGCATTACCTGTGGCACCCATTTTGGACCGCGCAGGTTTCAAAGTAATTGATGCTGCCGCTAGTTCCTTCTTTGAAGTGCTGATTAAATACAAGCGCGAGAATCCATGGCAGGGACTGGACCTGTTGATGGGGGCTATCCGCCGCACTCCTGTTCGGGGTGGGATGCGCTCCAATGCGTGCATCAGTTTCGGGACCACCCCCGACGCACTGATGGACATCTGGATGCGGCAACTCAACGAGCACGGTGTCCGAAGCTACTGGATCTACGATGGACTATTCAACATTGACAAGATGGCTCGTCTCGCGCGAATCGCAAAGCAATATGACTCAGAAGTTGCTGGCACAGTCATTTTCGCAATGTCTCCCATTCACACCGACGAGTACTACGCGGACAAGGTCCGTAAACTCGCAGCCATCCCCGAGGTCGACACGATTCTTTTATATGACACCGCGGGCGTCCTTCATACCGACCGGCTACGAACACTTGTCCCTACCTTCGTGGAAAACGCCGGTGGTAAACCGATCGAGATGCACTCCAACAACCTGATGGGTATCTCTGGAATGGCCTACTGTGAGGCTGTTCGCCTCGGTGTAAAAGTGCTGCACACAACAGTGCGCTCGATGGCCAACGGGCCATCAACTCCCAGTACCGAAAGCATGATTCGCAATATTGAACTCATGGGTTACACGCATTCAGTTAATGGTGCCTTACTGGGATCGGTCTCAGACCACTTCGAGCGAGTGGGAAAACAAGAGGGGCATCTGGTAAACCAATTTGCCGAGTACGACCTATTCAGTCTTCAACACCAGATTCCTGGTGGCATGACCGGCACATTGAAAGCCCAACTCGAGCAGTATGGGATGACGGACCGCATGGGGGAGGTACTCGAAGAGACCGCTCGTGTTCGTCGCGAATTGGGTTACCCAATGATGGTGACGCCATTTAGTCAGTTGGTCGGCATCCAAGCCGTGCTCAACGTTGTTACCGGAAACCGCTACTCCGTGGTACCTGACGAAGTCGTCCAGTATGCCGCGGGTTACTACGGGGAGACTCCGGCTCCCATTGAGCCCAACACTCTTGATCGCATTATGGCCGCGCCTCGAGCCGCAGAAATCTTTGCAAATCCACCCGAGCAACCCACTGAGGATGAACTGCGCAAGAAATTTGGGACGAATGACGACGACGAGTTGGTCCTGAAGGCACTGGTACCGCAGTTTGACCTTGACGCAATGCATGCGGCCGGCCCAACCAAACGTAACTATCCACTCGCCAGCTCCGAGGTGCTACAGGTTCGGCAGTTGGTCTCAGCGATCAACGCGCCCTACGCCCGTGTTGCAACGGAGTCAATGGACATAGTGCTTCGCAGGTCGGGTGCATAAGAACCTGGGTCTAACCCAGCAAATCGGCTCCCCCATATACAAACAAAGTTTGACCGGTGATCATGGACGCATCACTGGAGATGAGGAAGCGCGCAGTAGCGCAGTAGTCATCTGGCTCAACAAGTCGCCCACTGGGGTTCTTTGCTTTGGCTGCCGCGATAACTTCGTCGGTCCGGTCACCAAAAACATCACGCAGTGCGTCGGTGTCCTGAGTACTGGGGGCGAGACCGTTGACGCGAATGCCGAACGGGGCAAGTTCAACAGCCAAGTATCGAATAAGACCGTCGGCATAAGACTTAGCCGGTCCAACTGTGCCGTAGCCGGCAACGTAAGTACGAACACCCCGACTCGTGAGGTACAACACCGAACTTCCCCGTTCAAATTGTGGACGAGCAGCACGAGTGAGCCACAACAAAGACGTTGCATTCACAGCCAAAGTGTGTGCAAGATCCTCGTCACTGAGTTCCATCAGTGGCCCAGTAACTACCCGCACGGTGCTGTGGATCAACACCCGAATCGGTTCCGCCAGCGCGGCCGCGGCCGCAATAAGTTCCTTCGCGCCTTCCTGTGTTCCGGTATCAGCGCGCACAATGGTCACGATTCGGCCGGCGGCCTCCAATCGCACCCGGGCCAACTCCGCGGCCGCATCATCGGAGCCATACCCGATGACAACATTCTCCCCAGGCTCTGTCACACCATGTGCAAGTTCAAGGCCGATTCCTTTACTGCCTCCTGCAACAACAACACTCATATTTCACTCCTCGGTCGGTCAACATGAGCGCCCACACTCGCGGCCTCACTATCGGTTTCATAACTGTACTGCTCTTTGGTGCGACAGTGATCTTGCAAGCCTTTCTCGTTGAAGAGGGTATCAAGCCGTTCGCAGCCGTTGGATTTCGTTATCTCGCTGCTGGGATTGTATGCCTCATCATTGTTGTCATCACCCGTCAATCAGTGTTGCCAGAGAAGGGGGAACGAATCCCAGCAGTGCTGCTCGGCGCGTTCGTCTACGGGCTGCAGGCTGTGCTCTTCTACAGTGCACTGAATTACGGAACGGTTGCCTCCGTTTCCTTACTCTTCTACACGTATCCAATCATCGTTCTCTTAGTCTCCTTAGCGTTCCGACTTCGAAGGTGGTCATGGCTAGCAGGTGGCTCCGCGGGCCTGTCCGTCATTGGAGCAGCCTTGGTCGTCGCAACCGGCCGCGCTGTCGCTATTGAACCGATCGGTATCGCGATGGCATTGGGGTCCGCCTGTTGCGTTGCTGTCTTTCTACTCGTCAACAAATGGCTTATCCCCAAAACACCTGCCATCGTCGCCGCGACGTGGGTCTCCTTTGGGGTCGCGACCTCAACACTGATGCTTGCTCTCCTGCTAGGAGAATTAGAAAACTTCTCTGTGCGAACGTGGCTGGTCCTAGTCGTTTCAGGTGCCTTCACCGGTTTAGGAACGGCCGGGATGTACGTCATGTTGGCCTCACTGGGACCGGCGCCAGCGTCCGTTTTACTGAGTTTGCAAACGGTGGTGGCGATTATGGGCTCGGCCATATTCCTCGGACAGCCAGTACTGGCCGGCCAGATCATCGGTGGCGCCGCCATTCTTGGAGCGATTGCGATAAGCGCACTCGGTGCCCGCCGAGAGACTGGCGAACCTCCTGACCACCCGGAAACATCCGATGTAGAGACAAAGAGGAAGTGAGCCCTTCTCCTCAAGCCACTTGTCTCTTAATGAGGTGAAATATTTCAAAGAATCCCGACGTCAGCCCACTAACGCTTGCTATAGTTCCGATGTCTTCACCGACATGTTCGAGGACAACCGTTCACGAA
>JAFMCP010000082.1 GCA_017857705.1 Candidatus Nanopelagicales bacterium | reverse complement strand
AAGGCCTTCATTGAGAAGCGCTCATCATTTTGTTCACGGTCAACCTCTTATGTCTGGATGGGACT
Organism: Candidatus Nanopelagicales bacterium; assembly: GCA_017857705.1. GTDB lineage: Bacteria > Actinomycetota > Actinomycetes > S36-B12 > S36-B12 > UBA4592. Next base: position 6,697 of record JAFMCP010000082.1, on the reverse strand, counting down.
GATCTTGGTCATAAACCACCGTGTGAGAGACGATTGCCGTCGAACTAAGCGCTTTGAGGCGACCTACTTCGAATTCACCAACTTGCGCAAACTCAACCATGGTTCACTAACAGTGGACCAATCTACCGTGCCGGGAATCCGCAGTGCCCCGCGGACCCGCCGTTGCCCTTTTTCAAGGCATGGAAGTGCCAAATGTAGGTAAGCGCCACGTCCCGGCAGAGACTTGCGCGAATCAACAGTGACGGCGCTCAGCTCCTTTTGCCAAACGACCCTGATCAACTCATTTTTCTTCCCCGTCTGGCGGCAACCAATACAAGTGCGCTGGGGCTCTTCGCTCAAGTCCGTACCTGCTCACGCCTCTGGGGCCAAGGCAGGTTTCATTGTTGTTTCCTGTGATGCAGCGGAGTCACTCCGAATGTCGATACGCCATCCCGTCAATCGGGCGGCCAACCGAGCGTTCTGGCCTTCACGGCCAATTGCGAGCGAAAGTTGATATTCGGGCACAAGGACTCGAGCACTTTTGAGCTCAGGGTCCACGATGCTCACCGAAGTCACCCGTGCCGGCGAGAGGGCTTGAGCAATCATTTCTGCTGGATCGTCGCTGTGATCAACAATGTCAATTTTTTCCCCACCTAATTCGCTCATGATCTGCCGCACTCGCTGGCCTTGTGGGCCGATGCAAGATCCTTTCGGATTGACCTCGGGCTTGTGTGATCGAACAGCAATCTTGGAACGGTGGCCCGCCTCTCGAGCAATTGCTGTGATCTCAACGGTTCCGTCGGCAATCTCCGGAACCTCCAAAGCAAATAATTTACGTACCAGATCTGGGTGGCTGCGCGAAACCGTGACAACAGGGCCCTTAAATCCCTTTCGGACACCGGTAACCAGACACTTGATTCGAGCGCCATGCGGATAACTCTCACCCGTTGCCTGTTCTTCCGGAGGAAGATTTGCCTCGATCTTGCCAATATCGACCCGCACCATGCGCGGGTTTGTGTTTTGTTGAATTACTCCCGATACCAAATCCCCCTCCCGGCCCGTGAACTCAACGAGTGTTGCCTCACCTTCAGCTTCACGCAATCGACCCAAAAGAACTTGTCGTGCGGTGCTTGCGGCAACTCGTCCGAAACCATCGGGGGTGTCATCAAATTCAGGACTGAAACTGGCAATTCCCCCAGCGGCAATTTCCTCTGGAGTCGTAAGAGCTTCTTGAGCCCACACCGTCACATGACCGCTTTTTCGGTCAAGCTCAACGCGAGCCTTTTCGCATGACCCATCTGTGCGGTGATAAGCAACGAGCAACGCCGCCTCAATCGAATCCACCAGAAGTTCCAGGGACATATTCCGTTCCCTTACAAGCGCTTTCAATGCACTGATGTCAATGTCCATGTCTACTCCTCACGGTTGAATTCGATTTGGATAACTGCCTTGTCTACTTCTTGGATTCTGAATGAAACAGCATTCTGTTTTGTGTCAGTGCCGATAACCTGATCCCCTTCGACCTCCTGAACCCGCATCAATAGGTCATCGCCATCCCCTAGAAAAGAAATGTTGACGAGCCGACTAATTGCCCGATGCCAGTGACGACTCTCAGTCAAAGGACGATCAGTGCCCGGCGAAGAGACTTCCAAAACAAAGGGGTGATCTTCAACGCCTTCAATGGCATCGAGTTCCTCTGAGATTGCACGACTAAGCCGCGCAACTTCGTCGAGATCAATACCACCGTCTTTGTCAACTGTGACTGTCACAACTTCACGCCGACCCGCTTGTTTTATTGAGAAATCTTCAAGGTCGACCCCCATATCGGAACACACAGATTCCGCGATATCGCGCGCGCGCTCAAGTGGTACTCCCATAGTTCTCACCGCGATTTCCAATTGTGGTTGGCCAGTTGTGTTATGGAGTCTACATCTAGGTGTCTACATCGGGGCTAGAGCCAAAGTTCCCACGCCAAACGGAAGATGAGCAAGGCTGTAATCCCCAAAAATACAAAGCGCACAAATGGGCTACCCCGTCGAATTGCAGTTCGAGCCCCAAAGTAGGCACCCGCCATATTGCTGACCGCCATGACGAGACCCAAAGTCCATAAAATCGAGCCCGTAAATCCAAACACCAGAAGTGCCGCAGCATTAGTTCCAAGATTAACTATTTTCGCCGTCGATGAGGCTGCAAGAAACGAGTACCCTAATAAGCTCACGAGCGCAATGAGTAGAAACGATCCCGTTCCAGGACCAAAAATTCCATCGTAGAAACCGATGGCAGATCCAACGCCAATCGCGGCAACATAGTGTCGTCGAGTTCCACCCCATCGCATGGTGCTCACAGCACCCATCAAAGGATTAACAAGCGTCCACACCCAGACAAGCACAAGCGCAATAAGTATTCCAAAACCAAAGTATTCAGTCGGAACCACGTGTGCCGTCGCCGCTCCCAGGGCAGAAAAAACGAATGCAACACTTGCCATCGGCAGTGCTGTTTTCCAGTCTGGATTTAGGTGTTTAACGTATGTTCTCGCTGCGGTAGCGGTCCCAAAAAAACTTGAGAATTTGTTAGTGGCTAAAGCGTTTACTTCGCTGCCTGCTGGGAGAGCTATGAACAGTGCCGGTAATTGAAGGAGGCCACCACCGCCACTTACTGCATCAACCCAACCGGCCGCTCCTGCAGCAATAGCCAGAAGAAGGAACGTCCATAAAGTTAGGTCGTGCATATTCGGTGCACTGCTGAAATTGCATCTTGGACTGCAATGTCAATTCGCTCACCGCTTGCGCGATCCTTCACCTCAATGACACCGCTTTCCAAACCTTTACCTACAACAACGATTGTGGGTACACCAATTAATTCGGAGTCATTGAACTTCACCCCAGGGGAAACACCCACTCGGTCGTCAAAAATGACACGGAGCCCCATGGAATCCCAGACCACCGCAAGTTCTTCGGCTTTGGCGCTAACCTCTTCTGACTTGCCTGCTGCAATCAGGTAGATGTCTGCCGGAGCCACTTCACGCGGCCAGACGAGACCCTTTTCGTCATGGTGCGCTTCGGCGATAACGGCGACAGCACGGGACACACCAATGCCATAAGAGCCCATGGTGACTGTGACCAGATCACCATTTTCATCAAGGACCTTCAAGCCGAGGGCTTCAGCGTATTTACGACCCAATTGAAAAATATGCCCGATCTCAATACCGCGAGCTAGAGTCACACTTCCACCACATGCAGGACACGGATCCCCATCGAATACCTCCGCTACATCAATAACCCCGTCGGAATCAAAGTCACGCCCAAAAACAAGGTCGTAAACATGTTTGCCTTTTTCATTTGCACCTGTAATCCAACGGGTTCCACGAACCACTCTTGGATCAGTCAGAAATTCAATGCCACTCTCGGAATTTTTACCAAGAACACCTGGACCGATATATCCCTTAACGAGTGAAGGGTGCTTCTCAAAATCTGCTTCCTCAAAAGGGCGGGCGACTCGCGGATACAGGGCAGCCTCAAGCCTGCGGACCTCAATCTCTCGATTTCCCGGCAAGCCAATTGCCAACGGCGTTTCACTTTCATCAGCATTTGTAACAATCATCAAGATATTTTTCAACGTGTCGGCATCGCTCCACTCACGATCTGATCGAATCAAATCGTTTCGCGCATTGGATAGGCTGACGAGTGAATCAATTGTGGGCGTGTCGGGAGTTTGTTCTGCATGTGACATTGGTAGATCGCTTTGGAGATCCAGGTCCAGTTCAAATGCCGAGCTCGATAAATGAAATGCTTCAACGTTTGCTGCGAAGCCACAATCACATCTCACATAGGTGTCTTCACCGAACGCATTGTTTGCTAGGAACTCTTCACTTCGCGATCCTCCCATTGCCCCGGCCATTGCGGAAACAATCACGTAATCGAGCTTGAGCCGATCAAAAGTAGAGATGTAAGCATCGCGATGTTTTTTGTACGAAACATCTAGACCTGCGTCATCGACATCGAATGAATAAGAATCTTTCATCACAAACTCTCGGCCACGTAAAATTCCCGCACGGGGCCTCGCTTCATCGCGATACTTTGTCTGAATCTGATAAATCGAAAGGGGTAAGTCACGATACGAAGAAAATTCACCTTTGACCATTTGCGTGAAGACTTCCTCATGTGTTGGACCTAAAAGATAGTCATTGCCCTTACGGTCGTTCAGTCGGAAAAGATTGTCACCGTATTCGGTCCACCGTCCGGTTATTTCGTAGGGCTCCCGAGGAAGCAGTGCTGGGAAATGCACTTCTTGAAACCCTGCCTGATTCATTTCCTGTCGGACTATTTCTTCAACGTTGCGAAAAACCTGATAACCGAGTGGCAGCCATGAAAAAATTCCCGGCGCAATCCTTCGAACATAACCTGCTCGAACAAGGAGTTTGTGACTGGGGACTTCGGCGTCGGCCGGATCCTCGCGCAATGTCCGCACAAAAAGAGTTGACATACGTTGAATCACATTTACCTCAATTTCACTTATTCAGCTGTTTAGGATCCACAACTTGATATGGCCCTGGACGGTAGAAGAATAGTAGCCAAACGTGCAGTTATGTAGGTGAGGCTAAAACAACACGGTTGCAAATGTTGCCACTTGCTTGAAACCCAGTTGCTCGTACGTTTTCCGAGCCGGGATATTAAAATCATTGACATAGAGGGTCACGGTCTTCGCGCATGACGCCCGGATCTCGACGATTGCTGCGGCTAGCGCTGGCCCTGCCAAACCTTGCCCCCTCACGCTAGGGTTGACCCACACACCCTGCAGTTGTGCAATGTGATCTGTGGTGAAACCTACCTCTGTCTTGAAAAGAACCCGTCCACCTTCAACCACAGCGAATGCCATGCCCGAATCAATCACTTCTGCAATTCTTCTCCTATATTGATGTTCTCCACCATTTGCAACCGGAGATACGCCTACTTCTTCAGTGAACATGTCAACACATGCAGGAAATAGCAGATCTAACTCACTTGCCACAACCCTTCGTACTCGGACGTCCATGACGCACAATGGATCATTATCAATTTGCATAAACGGTTGATTCTCACGAACAGCCCGAGCCTTACCCCAAAAAGTTTCGATGCCCTGCCACAAATCACGAACCTGATTTGCTTCACCGAGAATCGATGAGCTTCTCCGTCCGGCCCTAATGAGCTCAGATGCAAAGGCAATTCGTGCTGACGCATCTGTATTCACCGGGACAATATTTGCGCCCACAAATAGCATGCTGTGAATATGTTCCCCGCTGAAAAAACCCCACAAGGCACCGCCAAGGCGCCAATGGTCGACCAGCGCAGCTTCTATCCGACTGATGACAAATCCATTAACTGATGGGTCCAAGCGTGCTAGGGCTAGGGCTTGTGGCAATTCACGTTGGGTGATGTTGCGGACAACCCCGGGAAGAAACCCCGAAGGCCTTTCACGCTCGACGATGGTCATGAAAATTCACTACACCGCTACAACTGTGGGTTCACCTTTGGTTTCCATTGCTTCAGCAAGTTTCATAGCTTCCTCGATCAAAGTTTCCACGATCTGTGATTCAGGGACAGTCTTAATCACTTCCCCTTTAACAAAAATCTGTCCCTTACCATTGCCCGAAGCAACGCCAAGGTCCGCTTCTCGTGCTTCACCCGGGCCATTGACGACACATCCCATTACTGCAACTCGAAGCGGGACGTCAAGTCCTTCAAGACCAGCAGCCACCTGCTCAGCAAGTGTGTAGACATCAACCTGGGCGCGACCGCACGAAGGACATGAAACAATTTCCAGTCCACGTTGCCGCAGATTCAAGGACTCCAAAATTCCGATGCCAACCTTGATTTCTTCCACTGGTGGCGCAGATAACGACACTCGAATTGTGTCACCAATTCCACGGGAAAGCAGCCCACCGAAGGCAACAGCCGACTTGATGGTTCCTTGGAAAGTTGGCCCCGCCTCGGTAACACCTAAATGCAATGGATAGTCACACTGCTCTGAAAGCTGCATGTACGCCTTCATCATGATCACCGGATCGTGATGCTTGACCGAAATCTTGATGTCACCAAAGCCATACTCTTCAAACAGCGACGCTTCCCATAGCGCTGACTCCACGAGGGCCTCAGGCGTTGCCTTACCGTATTTCTCTAGGAGTCGCGGATCAAGTGAACCAGCGTTCACACCAATGCGAATCGGAGTCTTCGAATCCAGTGCGGCTTTGGCTATTTCACCCACCTTGTCATCAAATTTTTTAATATTTCCAGGATTGACACGTACACCAGCGCAGCCTGCATCAATTGCTGCAAAAACATACTTGGGTTGAAAATGGATATCAGCGATAACCGGAATTCCCGATTTTTTCGCTATTTGCGCTAAAGCATCCGCGTCATCTTGGCTGGGCACTGCGACTCTGACAGCTTCACAGCCGGCAGCTGTCAGCTCAGCAATCTGTTGAAGCGTGCTATCAACGTCGGCTGTCAACGTCGTGCACATTGACTGGACACTGACGGGTGCGCCACCTCCCACAGCGAGTGGCTTCAAATGGTGTTTGAGTATCAACTGCCGGGTCTTACGCCTTGGTTCAACAATCATTGGTGGGGGCGAAGGGAGTCCTAGATCAATGCTCACTCCCCCATTATCGGCCCTAGGGACTAACCCAGCGAGATGGGCTTGACCAAATCTGCCCAAATCACGATGACCCCCATGGCCAAAA
>JAFMCP010000081.1 GCA_017857705.1 Candidatus Nanopelagicales bacterium | reverse complement strand
TGGTTCCGCCGCGACCTTCGGGTTCGCGACAACCCTGCTCTGCTTGCGGCGGGTAGTGAAGTGCTGCCAGTCTTTGTGTTTGATCCCGTCCTCTGGGATACATCCAGCGCTGTGCGCAAGGCGTATCTGGTTGAGAGCCTGCGCTCCCTCAATGAATCATTGGGTGGTCACTTAATAATCAGAAGCGGAGACCCTTGTGCGGTGATACCTGCTCTGGTCAAGGAAGTGAATGCCGATTCAGTGCACATCGCCGCTGATTTTGGTCCTTATGGCCAACAACGTGACCTTAAAGTTGAAGCTGCACTGTCAGCTCTGTCGGTCCCATTAATCCGAACGGGTTCCCCCTATGCAATCGCTCCCGGTCGGGTTGTTAAATCCGATGACACTCCCTACCGCGTATTCACTCCGTTTTACAAAGCGTGGACAACCCACGGTTGGCGAGCACCTGCAACGGGACCACTCTCCACAATTGAACTGCCCACATTTATTGGTGCACCCTCGGAAACCTTGCCCGCGGTCACCAGTCCTGTTCCCCTCCCCGCTGCCGGTGAAGACGCTGCTTGGGAGCGTTGGAAACAATTTAAGAAGACCGCGTTGGCAAATTACGATGAAGCTCGCAACCGACCCGACCTTGACGGGACGAGCGCACTGTCACACCATTTGAAATATGGAGAGATCCACCCGCGTTCACTCCTTGCTGAGTTAAAGCCGGAACATATTGTGTTCATCAAGGAAATTTGTTGGCGTGAGTTTTACGCGGACATCATGTTCCACAACCCGACGAGTGCCTCGCGATCACTGGATGCACGTTATGACTCAATCATGCCTTGGGCGAGTGGTGCGCAAGCTGATCAACTTTTCACGGCATGGTGTCAGGGTCAGACCGGGTATCCGATTGTTGACGCCGGGATGCGTCAACTGACCACGACCGGATGGATGCACAATCGCGTGCGCATGATCGTGGCCAGTTTTCTGGTGAAAGATCTGCACATTCCTTGGCAGCGGGGTGCCAAATTTTTTATGCAGCACCTGCGCGACGGTGACATCGCGAGCAACTCTCACGGATGGCAGTGGACGGCGGGGTGCGGAACAGATGCCTCACCCTTTTATCGGGTCTTCAATCCGATTACTCAAGGCATAAAGTTCGACCCTGACGGCAATTACGTGCGCCAGTACGTTCCTGAATTAGCCCACCTGGTTGGGGCAAGTGTTCACGAGCCGTGGGACACCCTCGGCGGCTACGACCAGGGCTACCCGAAACGATTAGTTGACCACAAGGCGGAACGTGAGGTGGCCTTGGCCGACTTTGCTTCTATCAAAGGTCGCACCTAGTCGGCATAGCGGAACTTCGCGCCTCATAGAGTTGGGCCATGCAAACGCTGGCAGTGCTCTCCATGAAGGGCGGGGTGGGCAAAACTACCGTTGCTTTGGGGCTGGCCAGTGCCGCCTGGCAGCGAGGTGAACGAGTCCTCGTTATTGATCTGGATCCCCAGGGCAATGCGACTATGGGACTTGGGGTCACCAACCCCGAGTTCACCATGAATGACGTCCTTGCCGACCCGCGACCAGGGATTGCCGCCGACGCGATTGTCGACTCTGGCTGGGGCAATCGGGTTCAAGTCCTCGCTGCGGATCGCTCCTTGGAGCACCGAAACACAATTGAAGGTCCCCTTTCCTCCCAACGCCTGCGCATTGCTCTGGGTAATCTCCCCCGTCAATACGATCTGGTCCTGATCGACTGCCCACCTTCACTGGGCGAAATGACCCGAAATGCCCTGCACTCCGCGACCGATGCACTTGTCGTGACCGAGCCCGCCTACTTTGCTTTGGCTGGCGCTGAGCAGGCTGTTGAAGCCGTTGACGTGATTCGCCTTGCATCAAACCCCATGCTCAACCCCGCCCGCATCTTGCTCAACCGGGTGCGCCCAACTGTTGCCGAGCACCGTAATCGCACGGCCGAGTTACGCGATGCTTTCGGGCCTGTGGTTCTTGAGGTTGAAGTTCCCGAACGCAATGCGATCACCCAAGCGGAGTCGGCCGGAATGCCGATTCATGCGTGGGATTCACCCGCCGGTCGTGAGCTCGGCACCGTGTTTGACCAAGTAATTGCAATCATGTCGCCAAGGAAAAGGTTGTGGGGTTAGTCGTGGCTAAAACAGAATTCAATGCAACTCCCAGGCCCGCATTGCGCAAGTCTGGTGATTCAAGTGTTCACCCAGTTCTGGAAAATGGAATTTCTGAGCCGAAACACATTGGTCAAGATGCAGCGAAATTTGGTAATGCCAGTGATTCGGTGAAACGGTCCCGCAAGGAAAGACTCGTTGAAGTGAGTTTCACAATTCCAAAATCACTTCGCAAAAGATTGAAGGCCGAGGCAAAGAACAAAGGTATTACTATCGATGAACTAGTTGCTATACGTCTAAGTGAATAAACAACAGACTATGGAACCGGGTGCCGAGCGTCATAGCGCAAAAAGCCCTTGAATTTGGCGGCGAGACCAATTGAAAGCCCCACACACGCCAAGCCCCCACTTATCACAGAGAATGCTTCACCTCCAAGGGATGCGACGACTCCCGCTTCGACATCACCCAGACGCGGACCACCTGCAACTACAACTGTGTGAACTCCTTGTAGCCGCCCTCGGTAATCATCCGGTGTTGCCGCTTGCAAGATCGTCATACGGAAAATTGCCGACACATTGTCCGCAGCTCCGGCGATCGCCAAGAAAATGAGCGAGATTATTAACGTCCGTGAAAAACCAAAGGCCGTGATCGAGGCACCCCACACAATAATTGCAATGACAATCGCCCTGCCCTGCCAGCGAACTCCCCCGAGTGGCCCGGAGAAGATTCCCGAAATCAAACCACCTAATGCGGGAGCAGCGGTCAATAATCCCAAGGTGAACGCAATCTCCTGGGTGCTTCCTCCAAACCAGAGGGCAGCAATCGCCGGGAATAACGCTCGTGGCATACCGAACACCATGGCAATGAGATCTTGATAGAAAGTCATTTGCAAATTGATCTTGCCACGCATGAACTCAAAGCCTTCTTTGACCGACTTCCAGCCGCGACTTGCATCAGATGACTGTGTGGATGGAAGTTTCGGGAGTCGATACATGGCGTACATGACCGCGGCGAAAGCCACGACATCAAGCAGGTACGGCGCCGTGATGGCTCCGGTCGCCGCAATTAGGAAGCCGCCGATTAGCGGGCCAAGGGTGAACCCGAGATTCCACGTAATAATTCCCAACGCGTTTGCCGCCGGTAACAATTCAACCGGAACAATACGCGGAATAATTGCCTGCCTCGCCGGATTTCCTACCGCAAAAAATGCTGACTGAATTGCAACGGCCAAATACAGAAAGCCAACGGAATCAAAACTCATGAACGCTTGGGCGAATAACATCAATGAGGTCAGCCACATACCGATCGCAGTAATAAGGCCTACCGTGCGTCGATCGAAAGTGTCCGAGAGTGATCCACCGTAAAGCCCGAACCCGATGAGTGGGATCAACTGCGCGAGCCCGACCAACCCGACCATCAATGACGAATTTGTTAGCTCCCAAATTTGCAGACCAACAGCAACACTGGCCATCTGTTGACCAATATTGCTTACCCCGTGAGCAAACCAAATGCGTCGGTATGGGGCGCTGACCTTTAATGGGGTCAGGTCAGCGAAGATTTGTGCCACCACTGCAACTTACGCAGTGGCTAGGTCATCAATTATCACGGGCTCAATCTGGTGCGAGACCAGATTGAGTCAGCGTGCAACTCGTAAACAAACCTGTCATGTAGCCGCGACTCACGTCCCTGCCAAAATTCGATTCGAGTGGGAACAACCTGCCATCCACCCCAAAAATCAGGAACGGGAATAATTTCATGCCCGGCAAATCGCAACTCGCATTCGGCGTATTGGGCATCCAACACTTCCCTATTTTCCAACGGAACTGATTGTTGACTCGCCCAAGCTCCCAACTGTGACTGCCGTGGCCGCGAATGGAAGTATTCCTCCACCAAATTCCTTGGGACAAGTTGCGCCCGACCAGAGATAATTACCTGCCGGTGCAGTTCGTACCACGGGAAAAGCAGCGTGACGTTGGGGTTCGCAGCGATATCTAGGCTCTTGGCCGATTCCAGATTTGTGTAGAAACTGAAACCCGATTCCGAGAAGTCCTTGAGCAGAACCGTTCGCGAGGCCGGACGAGGATTTCCCTGTGAATCCTGTCCCACAGTAGCCACCACCATTGCATTCGCCTCAAGGATCTGTGAATCCACGGCCTGGTCGAACCACACCCCGAATTGCTCAAATGGATTTGGTGCCAGCATGTCTAGGGTAAGCACCCCAAGGTCATAGGAAATCCGAAGCCCACTCACGGAAACCTTGGGAACGTCAACCATGGACCTATCTCACCATGTCTGGGCCCTCACCACCAATTGGATCGAACATTGCGTTCAATCAATCTATCGGGAATTTTCGGGTTGTTTTGTGAGCGATCCGATCCAGCCGGACCCTCCCCACGTGAACGCAATAAACTCGAGTCCTTGAGTTCGAATTCCGCATAACCCCAGCCAAGGAGCCTTACGTGAGCGACATTGTGATCCCAGCCGAATTACTACCCACCGACGGGCGATTTGGTAGCGGTCCCTCAAAGGTTCGCAAGGAACAAACGGATGCTCTCGCCCAGGTGTGGCGGTCGTACATGGGCACTTCGCACCGTCAGGCAACTGTTCGCAATGAGGTTCAGCGTTTGCGCGAAGGACTCGCTGCATTGTTCAACCTCCCCGAAGGTTACGAAGTGATTCTCGGCAACGGCGGTTCAACTGCATTCTGGGATATCGCCTCATTTAGTTTGATTCGCGACCGCGCGCAATTCCTCACATTTGGTGAATTTGGCGCCAAGTTTGCGTCCGGTGCACAGAAAGCACCGCAACTCGGTGACCAAGATATTCGCAAATCAGATCCCGGTAGCGCACCAGTTTTCGAAGCTGTAGCGGGAATCGACGCCTACTGCACCCCACACAACGAAACGTCCACCGGAGTTGCTTTCACACCTAAGCGGGTCGCCGGGGCTGACTCAGATTCACTCATGATTATCGATGCAACCTCGGCTGCAGGCGGTTTGCAGGTTGACGCCAAAGAGTTCGACACTTACTACTTCGCACCACAAAAAAGTTTTGGTTCAGATGGTGGCTTGTGGTTTGCCCTCATGTCACCCGCCGCGATTGCTCGTGCGAGTGAAATCAAAGACTCCGGCCGCTGGATCCCAGATTTCCTTGACCTGGTGACCGCGATCGACAACTCACGGCTTCAGCAGACCTACAACACCCCGGCACTTGGCACTATTTACATGATGGCCGAGCAGGTTGATTGGTTCAATTCCAATGGCGGAATGGCCTGGACAACGGCTCGCACCACCGAATCATCACAACTCATTTATTCATGGGCCGAATCCAACGATCTGCTCAGCCCCTTCGTGAGCGATCCCGCCCTTCGCTCCGGTGTCGTTGCAACCATCGACGTTGACGATTCAATTGATGCAACGGCAATCACCAAGGCGCTCCGTGCGAACGGAATTCTCGACACAGAGCCCTACCGCAAACTGGGACGCAATCAACTTCGTATCGCAGTGTTCCCTGCGGTTGATCCACAAGATGTGAAGGCGCTCATTGCTTCAATTGACTTTGTCATTGCGCAACTTTCGTGACCAATCTTGTCGCTGCGAGGCCAAATCGGGATAGGGCGACTTGGGCCGGTTACATTCTCATCACTTCGTACGTCTGGTTCGTTTACGCTTTTAGTTCAAGCCAGGCGCTGATTAGAGATGAACAAGGAACCTCACGCACCATTGCCAGTTTCCATGTCATTGTCTTGTCCCTCGGCGGAATCATCGCTGGACTGGTTGCCGCACGTCTGATTTTGAGATTGGGTCGTGACCGATTCATCACGTTTTCCGTGGCGGGTCTTGCAGCCGGTGTCCTTTTATACACAGCCCCCGGTGGAACGCCTGTAACACTCACCGGAACGTTTATGGCTTCCTTTTTCGGCTCATCAATAATTGTTGGGGCAAGCGCTTTTCTCTTCGACCACCAAAAAACTGCCGGGCCAGCCTCGATCACCGAAGCCAATGCCCTTGCAGCTCTTTCCGGTGCACTCGCACCCATCGCGGTAGGTGCGGGTGTTGCAATATTTTTTGGTTGGCGAATTGGTTTGTGGATCACACTTCTTGGCTTACTCGTCAGCTTGCTACTCATGCGCAAAAACCTTCCCGCTTTTCGGGTGCCCATTGACGAACAGGTTCGAGAGGAGCACAAGGTTCCCTTCCCTCGCCGGTTTTGGTGGGCTCTCATCACCCTTTTTGTTTTGCTCACATCTGAATTCATCTTGACCTTGTGGAGCGTTGATCTGCTGCGAGATCGCGGCGGCCTTGAGGCTGGCGCGGCCGCAGCCACCGTGGGCGCATTGACCCTTGGTATCTTCATCGGTCGACTAATTGGTTCTCGATTCGCGGAGTACTTCCCCGTTGACCGAATTCTCACCTTCGCTGTACTCATCGCATTCTCAGGTTGGCTTATTGTGTGGCTGAACACCTACGCCCCGATCATGATCGGCGGTTTGGTTATCAGCGGGATCGGAGTCGCCCTTTTCTGGCCGCTGGGGATCAGCCGAGTGGTGATGGCCTCAGGCGGTCAAAACGACCGAGCCACTGCTTTGGGAGCCGTAGCAGGTGCATCGGCTGGAGGAGTGGGTCCATTCGCACTTGGCGCACTCTCAGATGCAATTGGGGTTCACTCAGCGTTCTTGGTGCTTCCCGTTGTTTTGCTCTCCGGTCTTTTCCTGATTTTGATCAATCCCGTAACCAAAATAATTACCCCCGAAACCACTCCGATCAGCACGA
>JAFMCP010000080.1 GCA_017857705.1 Candidatus Nanopelagicales bacterium | reverse complement strand
TTTGCTGGTAGACCGCACGAGGCTGCTGGTAACAGCAGTCCCAGATGGATGATCATCGCCTGAGCGATCAGGTACAGGATCCGGCTTATAGACCGACTCGTTCCCCATTTGATCCTTCTCGTTAGGTTCGAGTGACCTTAATCTCGAGGGACTTCAACACAGCAGTGAGCACGTCAGCTTTAGAGGCTTTTGTTTGCGCAAGGGTTCCGGTTGCTCCTTGTGCGGCTAAACCTGCAAATCCATGAACCATGCTCCAGGCGATCATGGGGGCGGTCGTGAAGTTTTTATTAGAAAGAGAGCCCGAGGCATTTAACTCGGTGAGTGAGTCCATCAATATCTCCCATGGGCTGGGGGAGTCTGGCTCGAGCCCGGGCCCGCACCTACAACAAGGTGTGTTCCCATCAGGTTCCTCCTGTTTAGTGTCGCTTTGTTGAGTCTTGATCAGCCTTCGCGTAAACCAACGCGTTCGTGCGTACGTCGAAGCCACGCAGGTGCCCACCAATTTGCGCGTCCGGCAATTCGCATAAATGACGGCACGAGCAGAGCGCGGACCACCGTGGCGTCAAGCAAGATCGCAACAGTGACACCAAAACCGAGCTGCTTAATATTCGTGGCTCCACTACTGAGGAATGATGCAAAGACGATCGCAATCAGCAGTGCTGCCGCGGTCACGATGCGTCCGGTGCGCTGCAAGCCAAGAGCAACAGCATCGGTGGTGCTCTTACCGGCGTCATGCTCTTCCTTGATACGGGAGAGCATGAACACTTCGTAGTCCATAGAGAGCGCGAACGCGATTACCGCGATTAATGCCAGAGTCGAGATATCGATCGTGCCGGTCGCTGTGTATTCGCCGGTGAGCCAAGAGAGGTGACCCCCTTGAAAGACCCATACGAGTGCACCAAGGGTGGCCGCGAGACTGAGCACATTGAGCACAATTGCTTTGATCGGAATGAGCACGCTGCCGGTAAAGAGAAACAGGATCACCAAGGTGGCGATCGCGAGCCACAGGGCCACGATCCACACTCGATCCAACACACTGTTTGTCGCGTCGGCCCACTCAGCAGCCAGGCCACCGACGAGGACTTCATCCGCGGGAGCGTCAAGTCCGCGGATCTGGGCGACGAGTGCTTCACCTGCAGGATCAATGGGTCGCACATTGCTGACCGCTTCAATGCGGGTTGCATCCGAGTTCGACCACGTTGCCGCATTGGGATTTGGGGCAACGACCGATCCGTCAATGACAATGCTTTCGGCAGTTGTGACGCGGTCGATCTCGGGGATCAGCGAGAGTTCTTCGGCGAACGCCTGAACCTGTTCAGGTGTGCCCGGTTGGCGCAGCACTATGTCGTACGGAGACGCATCATTGCCGGGGAACTGCTCGCGTAACACCTGCCCTGCTTGTGCTGCTGGATTGTCCGCGGGGAGTGCTCGTTCGTCGACCTGGCCGAAAACTGCGCCCAACGCGGGTGCGGCCATCACGAGTAAAAGGGCAACCGTGCCCACGAGCACCGGCCAGGGGTAACGCATGACGAATCGCGCGACGCGCGCCCAAGCACCATCGTCTTTCGGTGCCAGGTCACCGCGTCGAACCTTTAAGCGATTCACATTTTTGCCCAAGATTGCGAGCAATGCGGGAATTGCGGTGAGTGCGCCGATCACGGCAAGCACACTTACAGCTATTCCGGCGTATGCAAAGGATCTCAGGAAATACTGCGGGAAGATCAGAAGGGATGCGAGTGCAACAGCAACAGCAGCCCCGGAGACGAAGACGGTGCGCCCTGCGGTGCTCACGGTGACTGCGACGGCCTCGGGAACGGATTCGCGGGCGCGTAATTCCTCGCGGAAACGATTGATGATGAGCAATGCGTAGTCAATCCCGAGGGCGAGACCAAGGCCAGTGACGAGATTAAGCGAAAAAATCGACACCTCGGTAAAGCGGGAGATGATGAATAAGACGAGGAAACTGCCCAGGATTGTGCCACCCGCAACGAGGAACGGCAGTCCTGCAGCAACGACCGAGCCGAACACGAAAATCAACAGCAATGCGGTGATCGGAATGGCAATCGACTCGGCAACAGCCAAGTCTCGCGAGATCTGTTGCGTGAAGGCGTTTCCAATAACCTCGCCACCGAACGCATAGACAACTAACTCGCCTTGCTCACCGGTGAAAGTGTCCACGATTTCTGTTGTCAAGGTTTCGGCATCAACATCTTCTGCGAAGACGAGAGCCTGTGCGGTATTTCCGTTAGTTCCCAGGAATGATTCAGCACCTCCAGTAGACCAATAAGAAATAACTTGATCAACACCGTCGACAGCGGCGATTTCATCAAGGAGTGCTATTGCTTCGGCGGAACTCTGATCTGGGCTCGATGGGGTTTCGATTGCCAAGATAATCAGTGGATCCTCGGTGCCAAATTCGTCAGCCAGGATTGCAGCTGCCCGCGATGAGTCACTGGCAGGATCGTTGAATCCCTCTGACTCCATCGCGGCAAACACGCGGATACCAAAGATGCCAACGACCACCATCAGCACCAGGTAACTCACCAACACCGGCCAGCGGTGGCGCGCGACCCAAGCGCCGAGACGCTGAAATAAGGGCGACCGATCGTTGAAGGTGGTAGTGTGAACAGTGTTCATATATTAACCTTGACACCTCATATGAACGTTGTCAACATAGGAGCGTGATGAGTCGCAATTACCACCATGGCGCTCTCGCTGAAGCGATGGTTGATCAGGCCCTCGCCGACGTTCGGGTGCAGGGAGCGGAGCACGTTTCTCTGCGATCCATTGCGCAGACACTCGAAGTATCGCCCAGTTCGGCCTATAACCACTTTGCGGACAAAGACGACCTGCTTCGAGCAGTGGGTGCCTGCGGACTTGCCGCCCTCGACGAGCGGATGGCCAGGGTGTGGGCCGCTCACCCAATGGATCACCCAGATGCAGCCCAAGCTCGATTTTCTGGACTTGGTCGGGCCTACCTAGCTTTCGCGATCGATGAAACGCACCTATTCCAATTGACGTTTGGTCCAATTTGCGCGGTCAAAGAGATGGCACCCGAAGACACCGGTCCCTACAACAAACTCACGACCGCTCTGGACGACCTCGACCGCTGGCAGTTGTTGAAACCTGGTATTCGCTCTGATCTTGACCTCATGGTGTGGGCGTCAACCCACGGCATGGCCACCCTTCTAGTTGAGGGAGCAGTGCCACCGGAGAGTGTCGACGCATTTATCGATGCTATGGCTCGACTCGTCATTATTGATGACGCACTGTCAGCCACGGAGGTTCGTTGACGGCGTCTCGAAGGCCTATCAATTTTGTCTCGCACACCTCGAATCCGTAGTTAGGGCCAAGTAGACGACCGAACGCTCAAGTATTCTCCCTCCCATGGAAAGCACCAAGCACATGGTGAAGGGTCTCGCGGTCCAAATCTGTGGGCAGGGGCCGGGACTCGTACTGTTGCACGCGAATGGCGGCGACCACCGGGACTTCGCGGCCATCGTCTCGGATCTCGCGCGCACCTGGACCGTCTATGCGATCGATTGGCCGGGTCACGGTGGCAGCGACACTGCCGACTATTCAACGGCCATTGGATTTGCTGAGCTCTTGCCGGAGGTGCTCGAGGAGTTCGGCTCGGGCCCATTTGCACTGATCGGTAACTCTGTCGGGGGCTTCGCTGCATTGCGCGCCTCTATTGCTCGCCCCGATCTGGTGAGCCAACTCGTCCTTGTCGATCCGGGTGGGTTCACCCCGCATTCGCCACTTTCCGTAGCGGTATGCCGAGTCATCGGCATCAAGCGGATCGCACCGATGGCCATGCGTCAACTCCCGCGTCTGTACCTGCGCAAATCAAATTCCTACGTCAAGGCCGCGCGAGCGCGAGCGGTTGCTGCGTCTCGAGAACCGAGCCGGATCAGCACCTCCGCATCGATGTGGCGGAGCTTCGCCGACCCCGAGCACGACGGTCGCACAGGCGCAGAATCTCTTGCAGTGCCCACTCTGCTCATCTGGGGCACGCGCGATCCCGTGCTGCCCTGGATGATCGACGGCCGGCGCGCCACCGAGGCGTTGCCGGGCGCCACCGTTGTGACACTGCCATGCGGGCATCAGCCTTATCTGGAAATGCCCAATGAGTTCATCGCCACACTCGATGCCTTCCTCGAGCCAACGCTTGGGTCTGCATCGTGAGTGGTACCCGTGTCCGTCGCCGCGGGCCCGGATCGCGCGCAGACGAGCACCATCCCACGCGCCGCGAGTTGGTGGATGCTGCAGCCATCGTGGCAGAGCGTGACGGGCTTGCCACTCTCTCGGTTGACTCGGTCACTCGCACGGCGGGTCACGCGAAAGAAACCTTCTACGTGCACTTCGCCGATCGCAGTGAATTGCTTTTTGATCTTCATCGACGTTTCCACGAAGAACTCTTCCAGCGCATCCGCGAATCTTCCGCTGACATTTCTGCTGGCCCCGAACGTGCGCATGATGATCACGTCATTCCTCGACGGATGTCGACAACAGGTCGGTGTTCGTTCCGTGCTCCTACACGCGCGCGCTCCTAAACCCTGAAAAGGTCAAAAACAACGTATTAGGGCACAATGACACCATGCCCAAGATCAGTGCTCCGAGCATTGCGGAACACCGCGAAGCGCGCCGTGACGCTCTTTTGGCTGCAGCGGCGCAACTCATGCTTTCGGGAACACCTTTCACCGTGGCTCAAGTTGCATCCGAAGTCGGGCTTTCGCGCTCAGCAGTTTACGAGTACTACGCTAGTGCTGCGGATTTAATTGCTGATGTCCTAGTGGACGAGATGGCCCTATGGGTTGATGAAATGTCACCGATGGTGGAAGCGGAAACTGATCCACTTGCTCGGATCGAAACCTGGGTACGCGGTGTTTTGGGTTACGTCAAAGACGGACGCCACGTATTGGTCAAGTCTGCCGGTTCAGTTGAACTACCGGAGGCTCGGCGGGCGCAAGTCTCTTCAATGCACCGTGAACTAGTTGCACCACTTGTCCACGCTTTGACTGAACTTGAGGTTACTGACGTCCGGCAGTATTCGGCCTTTTGCTGGGGAGTCCTTGACAGCGCGATCACCCGCATTGAGTCACAAGGATTTGATTCAGTCTCTGAAGGTGATGCAGTTATGGCGTTCATTAGAACTGGACTGAGCCAATAGCAAAAGGGATGCAGCGCAATGCGCCACATCCCTTTCGATGCACTGTTGTGATTAACCCAATTTGTAGGTTGCAGTTGTCACCAGCGGTTTGAAGTTTCGGCCACCTGTTGTCGTGATTGTTAGTGTGCAAGTGCCTGTTGCGACGAGAGCAGTGATCTTCCCGTCTCGCACCGAGCAGTTATCTCCAGTGATTGACGGAGTCAACCCCGAAACTGTGGTCGCACTGAAATCCTGACCAGCTTGAGTGATGGTGGAATTCTCTTTTGGAGTCACTGTGACAGAGTCAGTCTTACGATCTGATTTAACCGACTTGAAGGCTGTTGGAAAGATGCGCAGGTAAGTTGGGTTTGCGCTCTCGCGCCCAGCTCCCAAGATATAAACCGCACAGGCTCCCATTCCGGGCGCTACTACAGCGCGGCAATCAACTGACTGATTTGTGCTGGTTCCCGTTTGTGGATTTGGGTTTGTGCCATAAAATTCACCATTGACCTTGATCTTGGCTGAGACGCTGGCTCTCGCTACGGTCGTCGCCGGAATGTAGACGAGTGAATCCGCTGAGCTGTCACAGAGTGTCGGAGCTGACCGAGGGTTGGCAGGGATAGCGCAATTCAGTGCATAGATACCCACGTTGGCGGGCAAATTGGTGATTTCAATGGGTTGAACGGAACTTGTTTCAAGAGCAACCAACGGAGTCATGTTATTGGCGCCCGCAACCGTTGCGTTGAAAGTTCCTGCGGCTTGGGCAGGAACTGCTGAAGTCGCCCAAACGATTCCCAGTGCCGCTGTAGCAGCAACTAGATTTCGCATTCTTTTCTTGTTGAGCATTGTTCTCCTTTTATTTATTTGAATGTGACGGGAATGAATAGATCTGCGCCTCGAAAAGAGGGTTTGGTGTGGTCGGCTCGAGTAACGATTGAGCAAGACGTGACTCTGCAATCGATCTCACCAATTTGAGAATTGATTGTGAGCGTGACGGAGAATTTTCCGCCCTTTTTAAACGGAATGGCAAGTTCTGCTCCATAGGGTGGCGAATTTGACGAGATCCAGGCAGATGCGGGATTGCTGGCATTCAAATTGATCCCGCCCCCGCACGGGCCTGGCTTTATTGATTCATTTTTTGGCGTAACACATAAACCGATGTAAATGCCGGTGCGTTGATCGAAGCCCTTGCCTTTAACCTTCACCCGGGCATTCGTCGAATTCAAATTCTTAACCGGTTTAGCGGATAACGTCGCAGACCCACTTTTTGTGGTCTTGGTGGGCACGGCAGTTGCCCCAGCCATGGAATTGAATGCTGGGAGTGCCAATGCTCCACATAAGAGTGAGGCGATCGCAACTGTCCGGAATTTGCTTGTTCTTCCCACAGGCGAAAGATTAGACATTGTGAAAACCAGTTGCCTGACACTCTGTCGGTCGTTCCCGACAATGTGCCGGGAACGGAAGTCACCGAGCCTTAATAATGTACCTGTGAAGAGATTTGGGATTGCTGTCACAAAATTGGCAGTTGCGGGGGTGGCGCTCGTCACACTGAGCGGATGCACGATTACTGACACATCTCAAACATCGGCGAATCAAAGCCCAACATCCGTTGTTCGTCCGATTGAAATTTCTTCATCGGATATTGCATTTGCCACACCCTTCTCAGAACCTTGGCCGGCAAATACGGCACAACGCATTGTCACGATTGCCAATGGCTCGGGTGAAGTTGTGGTTGCTCTCGGTGGTGGAGCACGAATTGTTGGGCGAGATGAAACTAGTAACGCCCCGGAGATTGCGGACACCCC